>DATFLY010000015.1:0-8281 GCA_035267185.1 Lysobacterales bacterium
CTTTCAGTCGTCAGATATTGGCGCTCAGACATCAGCCATCACTTACCAGGGTGAATTGAATGACTCCGGAACGCCGGCACAGGGTGCACATGACTTTGAATTCACCCTGTTTGATGCGCCAGCGGGCGGCAACATGATTGAAAACACGGTGGCCGTACCAGGGCATCCTGTTAACGACGGGATATTCACCGTCGAGATTGATTTTGGTGCCGTTGCTTTTGAGAACGGCGATCGCTTCCTGGAAATTCGAGTGCGCCCTTCGGGAGTTGGCAGTTACCAGACCCTGACACCCAGGCAGCCCATGACGCCCACCCCTTTTGCGATCACGGCTTACCGTGTGTTGAATGGTGCGATCGAAAATCGAAGCCTTGCAAATGACTCGATTAGTACCGTCAAGATCCAGGATGGGGCAGTCACCACTTCGAAAATTGGCGAAGATGCTGTGACCGGTTCAAAAATTGCCGACAACGTGGTCGGCAATCGCAACATGTTGGACAACGCCATTGACACCGGCGAGATCAGAAATGACGCTGTCACGCGGGTGAAAATTGCGGATGGCGCGGTGACGGGTACACAAATGGCCGATTCGATCACGGTTGGTTCCGGTAGCGATTCAGGGACCATTGCAGTGTGGAACGGCAATGACATGCAGACCGGGGTGGAAATGCTGGGTGATTCGCGTAGATTGCTGGTGTACGCACCCACCGGTGTGCCCCGGGCATCACTCGATGTGCCTGCAGGTGGTCGTTTGCTGCTTAATGACTCTGCTGACATGGCTGCCATCGCGATCGAGGCGGAAGAGGGCATTGAGTCTGTTGATTCGATATCGCATGTCAACGCCATTGGCGACCTGATCCCTCGTGTTCTTCTCACCAGCACAGCGTCAGGGGGACAGGTTTTTACCTACTCCAATGGCGGCGATGAGCAGACTCAGCTTGGCACCAGTGGTGATGGCGGGTTTCTGAATCTCAGTCAGGTCGACGGTGACATCGGGGTCCTGGCGGATGGAGATGCCGGAGGGAAAGGACTTGTTGAAGTGCGAGGTGTTGATTCTGGAACACGTGTTGAGATTGACGGACAAGATGCGGTCGATCAACCTTCGATCCGTTTTTACAAAAATGGAAACAGCATGACGGTTCTCACCGCAGCAGGGTTTAACAAAATCGGTGGCACTCTCGGTATTGGTCGCGATGCTTTTGGTGCAACCTTTGAAGTTGAAGGGACTGCTTCCAAGACTATTGCCGGCGACTGGCTGGCCAATTCTGATGTTCGAATCAAAACAAATATCAGCCCTGTCACGGGTGCCCTGGAAAAAATCGACAATCTCCGGCCGGTCACTTTTCGATATACGCCGGAATACCTGGAGCAGCACCCTGTCATTGAGGATGTTGAGTATTACAACGTGGTGGCCCAGGACTTCCAGGCAGTGTTTCCCGAGGCCGTCAGAGAGGGTGGAGACACACTGCCATCGGGTGACCGGGTCCTGCAGGTCGACACGCATCCGGCGATGATCACCGCGCTTGCCGCTTTGAAGGAACTGCATGTCATGGTGAAACAACAGGACGCCCGCATCTTGGAGCTCGAGCAAATGCTGGTAAATAGAGAAGGCTCAGCCGCTCCTTGAGCATCCGGTTTGGGTAAAGGTACAAGGTGTTGAGAAGAGAATCAGCACCGAAGAGCCATTGCTGAACAATCCACCTAAAGTTTAATTTCACCTGGAAATGCGGCTTGCCGTGTCAATAAACCCAGCGGTGGGTTCTCCAGTCTCAGGGTCCGGGTCGCCGTTTAGGATTGACCAGATGTACTGATCGGAACCATTATAGATCACGGTTTGTGCGTTACCCGGTTCCAGGCCATCTTCTGTAAAGAAGTAACTCATTGCGGTGAGGTGATGATTATCCTCGCTTACCTCGATAATGAAGAGGTTTTTTCGAGGCCAGTCCCCGTAAAGTGAATTCATTTCGAACCGCTCTTCCATGTGGTTGTAATTGAAATACCAGATGTAGTCCCGGGACTTGCCCAGGTGATTGGTGCCTGTTCCGCGACAAACGATATAACGGTCGTTTAATCCCCAGTCGCAGTTTCGCGGTCCGGTCTCGACATAGTCGCCATTGACCTGCTCGTCGCGCGTTTGCCAATCGCCTATCAACCACTCCAGTCGCTTGATTGGTAATTCATTTTCCTGGGCAAAAACGCCGGACCATACAGTTAGAATCAAAATGCCTGCAATCAATCGAATCTGCATTGGTTTATCTCTTCAAGCAAGATCAGCCAGCCTAACAAAGCATTGCGTTGATCAGGATGCAGTTCATCGTTTAATCGGTACGATCGATCGGATTTTTGTCAGCCCTGTCGGCCTTACAAAATTCCGCAAGGCCCGTATGGGTATTGAATCAGGGTCAACTTTGGTCACCAGCACAGTTGGATGTCAATACGCCTGGTGAAAATTTCTTTGACCCTGTGACTTACATAGGGCTAAGTTGGAACTGTTCCTGTGATCCATGCGCCGGAATAACGGGAATTTTTGAAGCCCGGGACCTTGCAATCAAGGATATCAATGAAAAAAATCAACAGAAGAAATCTTGTGCAGGGACTTGCGGGCTTTTCCGGGCTGGCGGCTTTTGCATCCTATGGGTCCCTCAACGCGTGGCAGGGCAAGGCAGATGTCATTCTCAGTGGAGGAACCTTCTACACCATGGATCCCGCACTGGGAAATGTTGAAGCCATTGCCATCCGTGGTGATCGTATCCTGGCCGTGGGATCAGCCGATGACATTCTTGACCTGAAGGGTCAGTCCACAAGAATCATCAACACAGCAGGGATGACGATAACGCCGGGCTTTATTGATGCGCACTCACATCCACTGTTTGCCAATGAAGCGGTCAGCGTCGATGTGGATTTTCGCACCATACCCGAGGTTCAGGAGGCGCTGCGCGCCAGGGCTGCCGTGACGCCTCCGGGTGAATGGGTCATGGGGCACATGTACGACGATACCAAGTTCGTCGAAGGCAGGCCCGTTTCGCGTACTGACCTGGATGCGGTCAGTACCGGGCATCCCATTTTCGTCAGGCATCGGGGTGGTCACACTGGTGTTGTGAATTCGATGGCATTCGATGTCGCGGGTGTCACCCTGGAAACACCTGACCCACCGGATGGAAAATTCTACCGGGATGAAAATGGTTTTACCGGGCGAATCGCAGAGCATGCCCTGGATGCGTTTCTGGAGGCCGGGGTCTGGCCGACGGTTGATCGGGCTGTGAACCAGGAAAATGCACGTCTTATAACAAAAAGAATGATGTCTTCTGGCCTTACTTCTACAACAGACGCCTATGGCGAGACAGAGGAATGGCAGACCTACCAGGATGCATACCATGCCAACGAGTTGAGCTGCCGTATCTCCTTCATGCCGTCAGGAAATATATACGCAGCCATGAAAGCTGCCGGGATCCGATCCGGATTTGGCGACGATATGTTACGGGTGGGTGCGGTCAAGTTTTCTGCCGATGGTTCGGCATCAGAGCGAACCATGCGCATGAGTACACCCTTTAAAGGTCGCCCGGACGACTACGGCATCCTGACCATGAACCAGGAGGAAATTGATGCCGCAGTGGACGATGCCGTTGCCCATGGTTTCCGGATTGGAATTCACGCCAATGGCGATGTCACAATTGACATGGTCCTTAATGCCTACGAACGGGTGCTGGCTGACTGGCGCGGGCCCAACCCCAGATTCCGTATTGAGCATTGTTCACTCGTCAATCCGGATCTGCTCCAGCGAATCAAGGCAACGGGTGCTATACCGACACCGTTTTATACCTATGCGTACTATCATGGCGAAAAATGGCACGAGTACGGCCCTGATAAGATGGAATGGATGTTCGGGCATGGATCATTCCTGGACTACGGCATCCCCGTGGCACCAGCATCTGATTACACGCCCGGTCCCTACCAGCCGATGATGGCGATCCAGAGCATGGTGACCCGCAGGGATCCCGAGGGCAACGTCTGGGGTCCTTCTCAGCGCATCAGTGTTGCCCAGGCCATGCAGGTCTGCACCATGAACGGTGCCTATGCCTCTTTCGAGGAAGACATCAAGGGCTCGCTGACGCCCGGCAAACTGGCTGATATCGCGGTGCTGGCTTCTGACCCGCACAAAGTTGATCCCGATACCATAAAGGATATTGAAATCGTCCGGGTGATGTTAGGCGGGCAATCGTTGTACGAGGCCTGAGCATGAAGATCATTACCGGGTGGAGCATTCTATTGTTGAGCCTTGCAAACCCCGCGGATGGCGCCGCCCAGACTGTATTTCCTGGGTTGTCTGATACAACACCTGCAGGTCACGGAACAATGCACCCATGTAGCCCCGAGGGTATTGATGGGGACGTGTTCTGTGGCCGCTTTCGGGTTTTTGAGGATCGCACGGCCGCATCGGGCCGAATGCTGGACCTGGGCTTCGTCTTATTGAAAGCAACTGATCCGGATGCCGAATCCGGGCAGGTCCTGATTCCATTACCTGGCGGACCAGGGCAGATATTCACCAACGATCCGGGATACTGGAATCGGGCCTGGGCCCACTTGCGCGGGCATAATGACATCCTGGTTGTCGATGTTCGTGGCGTTGGAGCGTCTGAGGCGCTGGGCTGTCCCGCGTTTCGAATTCCGCTTAAAGACCGGTTCGGGGCGGTGTTTCCACCAGAACACATTGAAATGTGTCGCGAGGTCCTTGCGGATCGTGCAAACCTCGAACTTTATGTCACCGACCTGGCGGTTGACGATCTGGAAGAGTTGCGTCGGTGGCTCGGCTACTCTGAGGTCAACCTCACCGGAGGATCGTATGGCACAAGAGTGGCCCAGGTATACATGCGGCGACATCCGCAAGCCGTTCGTGCGGTGATCCTCAACAGTGTCGTTCCCGTGTTCAAAACTGCTTACGTGCATATGGCCCGTTCTCTTCAGGAATCACTTGACCTGGTGATTGCTGGTTGCCGGGAAGATCAGACCTGTGCATCACAATACCCTGATCTGGACATGCGTCTCGACACGGTGCTTGATCATCTTTCAGAGCGGCCGGTTGAAGTTCAACTGCAAGGCGAGACCATCCTGTTCTCGCTTGGCGACTTTTCCTACGCGGTTCGTGGTTTGCTTTATTCCAGGGCTGATGATGTCCCGCGAATGCTGATGGCAGCAGCGGATGGTGACTGGACCGGGCTTGCGAAGTATTACCTTGAGCGTACGGAATGGATCGCTCAGCCTGATGGGCTTGCCGGCCATCACTTCTCAGCGCTTTGCGCGGAAGATATTGCGCCACTCAGCGATGAGGAAGTGCGGCTTTATACGGAAGGAACGTTTATGGGTGATCACCTGATCTCGGGTTACCGTGATGTGTGCGCGGCCTGGAATGTGGCAAAGTTGGCGCATTCCTGGTGGACGCCGTTACAGAGCGATTTGCCTGTCCTGATCATTTCCGGGGAACGGGATCCCGTAACACCCCCTTCGTGGGGAGATGCAGTTTCGAAATATCTCCCCAACAGCCTTCATATCGTGGTTGCCGGTGGAGGCCACGTACCAAGAGACGCCTGCCTTCGTTTGGTAGAACACCAGTTTCTTGCCAGGGCCACGGTAACGGACCTTGATACGGCCTGCATGGCCAATTGACGCAGGATGATTGATGCCATAACAAGAAAAACTGAGGGCGTATTATTATGAATATCTACACCATCACGATTTTTATCAGCATCCTGGTCTATGTTGCCGTCGGTAACTATGCGGGTCGCAGGGTAAAGAACCTCGAAGACTACTTCGTGGTGGGCAGGCGGGCGCCAACATTCCTGATTGTTGGAACCCTGGTGGCCAGTTTTCTCAGTACCAACACTTTTCTGGGGCAGGCTGGTCTGGTCTATGGATTCAATGCGGCGTGGTTGTTGATTCCCTCGTTATTTCTCGTTGGCTACATTTATGGCGCCATTTTTTTTGGTCGCTATCTGCGTCGCAGTCGTTCCATGACTGTCGCAGGTTTTTTTGGCGAACGTTTTGACAGCCGGCGGGTTCAGGTTGTGGCGGGAATCACGGTTGTGGTGGGCATTGGTTTTTACCTGATTGCAGTCACCCAGGGTGTGGCCCTGATTCTTTCCAACCTCACGACGCTGTCATACACCCAGGGACTCATCCTGGCCTGGGCATGCTATACCTCGTTCACCCTTTACTCCGGATCCCGGGGCGTGGTGATCACCGATACGATGATGTTCGTGTTATTCAGTGTGGTCAGTTTTCTGGCCATGTTTTCGATTCTGGAACTGCACGGCGGCTGGTTTGCTGCAATGGAAGCGCTCACTCAACTGGAATCCAAGCCAAACCTGATGGCCTGGCATGGTATGACCGGGCCAGGTCAAAACTGGGAGACACCTTTCGATTTTCTGATCTGGTTCCTGATTGTCAGTGTCGGCTGGAGCTTTGTGACGGCAGTCAGTCCCTGGCAATCAAGTCGTTACCTGATGGCAAAAAATGAGCAGGTCGTGCTGCGTTCCGCCGTGGTGGCGGCGATCAGCATCGCGATCGTCCAGGCCCTGGTGTACGCCGCGTCCTCGGTGGTCAACCTGAGCAATGAAGTCATCGTGCCGCAAGAGGATGTGCTGATCTGGGCCTCCACCAACATCATCACACCCATGGTGGGTGCACTTGTGCTGGCGGGACTGGTGGCCGCCGGACTTTCTTCAGCATCGACATTCCTGTCCCTTGTTGGGTTTAATTTCAGCAACGATATTTTCCATTCGAAATCGACCGAGGACCAGGCCCGGTTAAAGTTCAGCCGGATGATGATGCTGGCAGTCGGCATCATTGCGCTGGTGGTGTGTTTGTCCATCGAGCAGAACATTCTGTGGCTCACCTATTTCGGCGCGACTTTATTTGCCTCTGCCTGGGGGCCGGTGGCATTTATGAGCATCTGGAGCGACCGCATCACCGCCAGTGCAGCGTTCTGGGGAATCGTATCGGGTTTCCTGGGGAACACGGTTCCCAAACTCCTTTCCACCCTGGACCTGATTGAGTTGCCAGTCTATCTCGACCCCATCCTCATGGGCGGTGTCATCAGCCTGGTGGTTGTGCTGGTCGTATCGCGCAACTCCCGGGTGACAAACACCGAGCGTCGATATCGATTGTCCTTGCTGGATATTCCTGCGGAAGAACTGGACGTCCCGGAAGCCAGGAAAACCCTTCGTTATGCCTACGCGCTGGGTGTATTTGGTGTCCTGATGACAGTGGGCATGATGTGGTTTTATGTTGTGCCTTACCAGGCTGCGTCATTTGCTGTTGACGAAGCGTTTCGCATTGACTGGCTCAGCGGGGAGGCATTGTTTGCTTATGGCTGGGCCATCGTCTTTCTTGTGCTGGCCTGGCTAATGCATCGCGCCATTAGTCGTGGCTACCTGGATAAAACGAAAGAGCCACTCGTGAATCCGAATACAACCACTCAATAAGAGGCCTGAAGCTGTCCGTACCATCCCCTGGATATTGAAGCCGGTCAGGGATGGATGCCAATAACCGCTTAACTCTAGAAGATCATCGGTTATACTGCGCGTTAAGAAACTACTCGCCAAAAAAAGGGAAAAGGGTCATTGTTCTATCTTCCTGTTGTGTTGACAGCAGCGCTCAACATTTGTGCAACGACTGCCCGTGGTCAGTAGCGGCCTCGGGGGCCAGATAAGAAGAAAAGATTCAGATGCCCCGTTTAAAAAACATGGCCATGAATAACTTTCGACACACTTTGAAGCAGGTATTTGCAGCCGGTACTGCCGGTTGTTTGGCTTTCGTCACGATCGCTAACGCCCAGGAACCTCAAACGACGAACGACACCGATCAACCCTATACAGCACCCATGCTGGAAGAAGTGATTGTCAATGCCACTCGTCGCGACCTTCCTGTTCAGGATATCGGCGCCAGCCTGGGTGTGATCACCAATAAAGAAATCATGCTCCTGGGTATGGATGACTTCCTGGACTACTCGCGCACGCAACCCGGTGTGGCGATGTATCAGCCGGTCAAGAACCGCTCCACCTTCACTATTCGCGGCATCAACACCGATATCGGCGACACCCAACTCACGCAGGAACCGGTTGCGGTCTACATCAATGACATGCCCGTCACACAGCCCTACGCTGCTCTCGCGCAGATCGACCTTCGTCTGTACGACATCGAACGCATAGAAATCATCCGCGGACCGCAGGGCACCCTGTTCGGATCCGGCACGCTGGGTGGCCTGGTCAGGGTGCTGACCCGCCAGCCG
>DATFLY010000016.1:0-30574 GCA_035267185.1 Lysobacterales bacterium
CGTTACGGTCTCGCCGGAGAGTGCAACGGTAACGGCGGTGTTGGTATTGTCGATTTCAGATCCTGAGGCACCTGTTGCTGTTGACACAATAAAGTTGTCATTGACGCCATCTATATCCAACAGCGAATCATCGCCAGAAGCGCCATCTACCCATTCTTTGCGTAACGTCAGTGAAGACGTCGCACGGGTATTGGTGAATGTACACGTCACATCCGTATCGGCTGCATCAAGCAACAGCGTTGCCGTTGTCGCGCCTGGGGTATAGGTGGGGTCATTGGTGTTGCCTGTACAGGCAAAACTGGTGTCATATGAACCGGTGTTACCAAAACCCAGGTTTTCAGAGAAAGTCACGACTTCACCCGGAGTGCCCAGGGTGACAACCGTGTTGGTCATATCCACTTCTGAACCAGCCGCACCGGTTGCGACTGAAGTGGCCATGCCGTTATTTGCACCAGCAGTCATCAGGTCTGCTGTATCGCCAGCTGCACCGTCGATCCACTCTTTCTGGAGTGTCAGGTTGGTGGTGGCTTCAACATTTGTGAACGTACAGGTGATGTCAGACTGGCTGTTGGCAGGATCGTTTGTGTCGTAAAGCAATGGAACCGTGACCACTCCACCAGCCAGATTGACGTTAACCGGCTGAGTGTCGTCGCCTGTGCAACTGATATCGGACAAAACCCATCCAGCTGGAAGATTCTGCTCGCCAACGATTATTTGGGCTGAACCGGTGGTCCCGAGTTCGGCATAAATTTCCTGTGATTGTCCGTCCTGAAGGAAAAAAGGATTCGTCGGGTTAATACCCGCGGCATTGACCGGCTGATTGTCCACGCCATAAGCAAATTCAAAGTTGGTAGCACCCCCACCAACCGCTTGCTTGATAACCGTGACTCGCCCAAGCACATCAACCGGCACTTCACCCGTCGATACATTACATCTGGGCGCGTCACTGGGGTAGTTGGCAGTACTCAGGCCGTCGCAGACCGCGCCTGGGGAGTTGTCCCACATAATCATGGCAGATATTTCAAGTTGTCCGGTCGGGCCGGCTATGCACTCAATAACGACCGGATCGTCAAATGTCGGGCCACCTGGATAGTTAAGTTGAACGTTTTCAACGAGCGCTGCGCTGGCGCCAATACTGTCACTGCAAAGATCGCCATCGCTCAACGGACCATCTGTAATTGCGAGGTCACCGCTTCCTGTCGCGAACCAGTCACCCTGAATCGGCATAATCTCGCATTGTGACGGTCCGCCATCTGCGGGTTCAAGGAAGATATCTGATCCGTCTTTGGATACATAAATCGCCGCATCAAAGCGTGTGTTGTTTCCCTGAAGTTCCAGATTGGCACTCAGCGAAACCGCAACCTGTTGCCCGGGAACACAACCGCCGACCTGGGTATCCGCGACCAACGCTGTTGCAAAATTGATGTCATTGGAGGTACAAATATTGCCATTGGGGAAACCCAGCTGCTCGCGTGGGCATATGCCCACTAACGCAGCGAACGCAGTAGACGGCACCACGGCCGCACCCATTGTCAGGGCCAGGTAGGCCAATGAAGAAAATAAAGCTGATTTAGAAGTTGTAATTATTTGACGAGTAGAGCCGTTCAGATGCTTCACAGCGCGCATGCCTTTCCCCCAAAGCCGGAGACTTTTATTTGTGTAAGTGCAACGCCCCCACCGAAACTCTGCCGGTGAGGGCCGAATTCTTGCTCCCTGCTGTTTTTCAATACCCGCAATCCATTGCAGGCCAAGTTTTTGATTTGAAGCTGATTAATACGACTCATTACCCCTTATGCATCAGCTCGTTCTAAAGTTGTATTAATATTCTGCGTGCAGGTTCCCCCTCTGTCAATATTTTTACGAAAAACACTAACTAACTGACCTTTCCCTGAGCAAGTTGGTCGGATGCTCTGTTCGACCGCGATAACAACAAGTCAGCGAACCCCTACGGCAAGCACCAGGCATACCATGGTGAAAAGAAATATCAGCAATTCTCCGTTTCGGCCAGCAAACAGGCCAAACGACCATGCTGATTTCAGGGAACTGGATTTGAAGCTGGCAGGGATCAATATGGGGGTCTTGTCGCGCCAGTCGCGCCAGGGCTGCCCAAAGATATCCTCCAGTTTTCCATCTTCATAGGTCACCGCCGGGGGATAGTAAAACCACAGGAAGCCAACCGTCACCAGCCAGGCCCATGGCTCGTTGTTAAGCAATGTGAAACCAACGAAAATCAGGATGTTCCCGAGATACAGGGGATGTCGTATCAGCGAGTACGGTCCGGTGGTGGCCAGGATCTCGTTTTTGAACACTGTTCCCGCCGCCCAGGCCCTGATAATGGAACCCAGCACGACCGCAACAATCGCAAATGGAATCCAGAATTCTTCAGGACTGGAAGTCCAGGTGAAAAACAGGATCAGCAGGAAACCGCCAAACTGACGCATGAACTCCTTGTTGCGGAGCCTTTGAATGATTCGCTCCAGTCCGACATTGCTGCGGTACTGGTGAAAGCGGGCCGGCTTAGCAGGAGCGCCATGATTGTTTTTTTCTTCAGTCATTTTTTATCTTTCATCATCGAGGCAGGTGCATTCTGCCACAGTGTCTGGTTTTGTTCGCTTCCGATCACGTCTTTAATGCAATACGATTGTCGCTGGTTAACCTGATCTCGCCTGATTTCAATGGCTCAAACCCCAATTTTCAGATTTCATTTGTGGCTGGCTGGTCGTGCATGGCACGACAAGCCCGGCCCGGTAGAGCAATTGTGAGGGTTGGCCTGGACATATCACAGGCGGTTAAGAAAAAAGTTCGCGGAATTGCCAGGTATATTCGCGAAATTCTTCCCCTTTTACTTGCACAAGGCCAAACCGGTGCGATTGATCCGGTTCTTTATGCTCGCGGCGATCGCATTTTACGTCGTGCCCCCCTTAGCAGCATGCGCAATGGCACGCCGATTCGATGGATGCCATTTCGCTTATACCTGCTTGGCAGTGGTCTTGACCTTTTTCACAGTTTTGGCAATTACCTGCCAGTGCATAGCCGGGTGCCCCTGACTTTCACTGCCCACGATTTCCGCGTACTGGATGTCAACAGCGACAAATCCAGCGCACGGCTACGCGAAAATGTGAAACGAAGCTCTGGAATTGTTTGCCTGACTAAACATGGACGCTCACGACTGCTTCACCACTTCCATGATTACAACCCCGAACGAATAGCAGTCATTCCGCACGGGGTAGATCACGAAACTTTCAAGCCGGTGGAAAAATCGGTAGCGCGGCTAACAGCGCAAAAACATGATTTGCAAAAGCCTTACCTGATTCAGCTCGGAAGCTGGTTTCCTCACAAAAACCTGGAAACCTCCATCGAGGCTTTTGCCGTTTCGCAGGCGTGCCGGGAAGGTTTCGTTCTGGCATTCGTCGGCGGTGGCGCAAACTCGGACCATCGCGAAAATCTGGATACACTCGCAAAATTGAAAGGGGTTCAGGATCAGATCAAATGGGTTGAAGATGTTCCGGCAGCAGACATCCCGGCCGTGCTGGCAGCATCTGATTGCCTGCTTCAACCTTCAAGGTATGAAGGATTTGCCTTGCCATTACTGGAGGCGATGGCAGTGGGAACGCCGGGCGTTGCCAGCGACTCGACCTGCCTGCCCGAGGTCACGGGAGGCGCATGGCCCATTTTCGAACAGGATCAGTTTGAGCAGTTTGCCCGGCACATTGACTCGATGGTATTTGACTCGCAAAAACGCGATGCTGCAATCGAGGCAGGGCAGAAACGCGCTGCTATATTCACGTGGGAGGATTCGGCAATCCAGACCATCAATTTTTTTGAGAAAATTGTCCAGATGGAGTCGGACTGATTCTGCAGCATTTATACATCCTAAACCTGCATAACTAAAAATGGTTTCAATCACCAGCGCGGGCCTGTAAAATCCCGCTCCTGCGTGCCGGCTTAGCTCAGGTGGTAGAGCAACTGATTTGTAATCAGTAGGTCGGCGGTTCGAATCCGTCAGCCGGCACCATTCTCCCAAACCCCATATTCCGTCACTATTCTCCTAGCGCTATTGAATGCTCAATTCGAACCGACGAAGGCGGTTTGACCAATTTGTCTGGAACAAATTGGAACGTCCGAGCATTAGCGAGGACGGCCTGAAAGGCGGAGTACATGGATGTACGGAGTAATCCCAGTCAGCCGGCACCATTCTCCCAACCCCCATATTCCGTCACTATTCTCCTAACGCTATTGAATGCTCAATTCGGACCGACGAACCCGGTTTGACTATGTCCTCACGTCGGCGGAAAAGAAGCCTCGTTCTCAGGACACGGCACTTCAAGGTGACGCGCCTCCTTATTTTCGTCAATCAGGCTCTCAACCTCGATGTCAGCATCGCTTCGAACTTCAAAATCCAGCCAGAATCGGGTCTCATCCTCCCGTTGCATTTCAATCGCAACCGGCCATCCCAATCCCAGTTGATCAATGCTGTCTTTGCGCGTCTGCGCCTGGGCTCTTTGCTCGTAAAGGCCGACTGAAATGGCATTGGCAAATGTGCCATCCGGCATCACGAAATAGTCAGTTACCCCGTTGGCGATCAACTGCTCCACGGCTTCTGCTGCCTGTTCGTAACTGCTGAAGGGTTCAAGGTAGACCCAATAACCCTGCTCAACCAACGAGGTTGTCTCATGCCAGTCCAGGTTGATGACAGCGTTCTCCAACTCTTCCCGAATACGCTCCAATGCAGATCGCGATGCCAATGGGCCCAGGGTGAAACACTGACGTGATGACTGTGACCCACCAGGGACCAATCCGGTTGCCTCGCTGGCCAGTCGAATGGCGGGCAGGCTGTTGATCCGGGAAATCTGGTCAGCTGCATCGCTCGCCGGACCTTCCGAAAGCTCTGGCTGTAAAAGCGCCCAGCCGATCAGCAGAATGTTGAAGGCCACCAGCCCAAGCACACAAATTCTTAGAATCATTGATGTTCGCAGATCTGAATGAGGTTAATCCTTGCCTCGCCCGAACCGACTGCAAAGTATTCCTTTGAAAACAAGCAGGGGATCATGAATCAGCGGGCAGTCTGATGGTTCAATTATAACGTCGGCCGCGCCACCGGTGACCAGCACTTTCAGGTTTTCTTTGGATTCTTCTGTCAGTTGGTCGCCAACCCAGGTGACGAATTGCTGCAAAGCGCTCGATTGAGCAGTGGCAATTCCCCATTGAATGGCAGCAGCAGTTGTCTTCTGTGCCTGACCGGGGGTTGCAGAAAGGCGACCGGGAAAACCTCGCTCATTGATATCCAGTGCGGTCTTTGAACCAAGCGAGTTCAACATCGTCTCAGGCCCCGGAATGATCAGTCCGCCAAGATGCTCACCATCCTGGTCGACAGCATCAAGTGTGCTTGCCGTGCCCAGGTCCATCATCACGCACGGCGTCCCGTGATGACAGGCGCTTCCCAAAACCGCCATCCACCGGTCGACACCCAACTGCGAAGGGTCTGAATACCCGTTTGAAATCCCGCAGGATTGAGTCTCCGACTTAACGATGGTCAGTTTGGCAGAAGTGCGCGTGGCCAGCTCACCTTTGAGCATCTTCAGCTTTTCAACCAGGGCGACACTGCAAATCAGGATTTCTTCGCTGGGCTGCATTTCGCCTGCGTCCAGTGCCGCTGTGAAATCTTCCAGCTGACCTTCACCAAATGAAGTGACATCCAGGTCCCAGTTGTGCGACCTGGCTGTCCAGACAGCACCAATCCATTTAAGGCGGGAATTGCCCTGGTCGATCAGCAGGCAATGACGATCCGGTTTGCGGGCTGGCTCCAGCTCAGGCATGGCGCACAGTGACCTCTCCACTATGAAAAACCATTTGAGTCACATTTTTTATCGGCACGAGGGTTTCCAGCCTGAGACCGCCATCAGGGGTGATCCCCTCGGCCCTGCCTTCAAAATATTCTCCTTCACGCTCAACCTGGATTTGTACATTCCTGAGAACATCCCAGGCAGTCCAGTGCTTTGAAAGATAGTCTTTGGGATCAATGCGTTCGTCTGAGAGTGCGCAAAGAATTTCTTCTATGATTATCGAGACAAGCTGATTCCGATCGGTTTTTTCAAGACCGGGCTGGCTGGCCAGGTCAGCCCAGGGCTGGTCGATTGAAGCCCGGGCTTCCGACCCCATTTTCACATTGATACCGATACCAATCACGGCATCCATACCCTTCCTGCGATGGCGTGTTTCAACCAGGATACCGCCAAGCTTGGCTTGATCGAGCACAATATCATTGGGCCACTTGATGCCGTGCCCGTTCAACCCGATTCGGGACATCGCACGGCATACACCAATACCGACAATCAGGCTCAACGCGCCGGTGAATTCTGCGGCCCGGGGCAGATGCAAGCCGATGCTCATGTTGATATTGCCCGCTGCAGAGTGCCAGGTTTTTCCACGACGACCCCTGCCTGCGGTCTGTTGCTCTGCAAGCAATACATAGCCGTGTAATTCCTTGCCCGAAAGACCAAGCAGGTCATCATTGGTTGAATGGGTTGCATCGCGCACTTCCAACCTGGACAGTTGGACGGCCAGATCCTGCCTGATTCCGCTTCTGATCGATTTCGCATCCAGCGGAAAATGCTGCTCAGCCATGCCTGAACCAGTTGTGAACACGGACACGCTCAAACTTATGTTCGCTGCCATTGATCATCGCCCGGATGTTGTTGCGATGAGTAAAGATCAGGAAGAGTGCCACGGCAAGACCAAACACCCATTGCGCCCGGGGTGCTTCAAGCCACATCAGGGCTGGCACCAGGCTGACACCCGCCAACATGGTGGATAGACCCACCCATCCGGTGACCACCAGGCAAATAAGCCAGACGCTCAGCATCGGAATCAGGGCGAAGGGCTGAATCACCAGTACCGCGCCAACTGCGGTGGCAGCGCCCTTACCACCACGAAACCCATGCCAGATCGGGAAACAATGACCAATCACCGCAGCCATAGCGCAAAACAATGGTGCAGTTGCCTGCGGGGCAGAACCCCAGATCAACCAGGCTGGCAAAAATGCAGCCAGCACACCTTTTCCAATATCGATAATCACCACGCCAAGTGCAAAGGTCAGCCCCTGGGTGCGAAGTGCATTGGTACCACCGGCATTACCGCTGCCCAGGCGGCGGATATCTACTTGCCTCAATCGTCCCAGCAGGAGGCTTCCGGAAACTGAGCCAAGTAAATATGCGAGCAGGGAGTTAAGTGCAGTTGCTGTCATCAGTTCAGTATCGCCGGATCCGGCATAAATGCAACGATCAGCCCGCCAGGGCCGAGGTGAACACCAAGAGCAGCACCCGCATCGCAAATATGGCAGGAATGTATGCGGTCATGCTGACGCAATATTGTACTGCGCATAGCTTCCGCTCCGCTCCGGTTACCCATGTGCGCCAACATGACCCGGTACATGGTTTGAGGATCCATTTTCCCGGCAGCCACCTTGCCAAGGGACTCGGCAGGTGACCGACGTCCGAAAATCACACCCCCGGGTGACATCTCGCCTTTCTTGCTTGCAGTCAGAACAGGCAGGACTCGCAACCAGCCAGTGATGCGTTTTGCCCAGGCTGGCACCCGTCCGCCCCGAACGGCGTAACCCAGGTCCAGCGCAACGGCAAACACCCGGGTCCTGGGAATCAGTTCCTGGATCATGGCCACAATTTCATCTGAAGAGTAGCCCCGCCCTGCTGCTTCGGCTGCAGCCATGGCCAGCAATCCCTGGCCGCAGGTCGCATTGAGTGAGTCGATGACGTGCACGTTTCCATCTTTGAACTGGCTGGCAGCCTGGATGGCGGCACCGGTGGTGCCACTCAGGGCCTTTGAAAGGCCGATTGAAACCACGCTGTATCCATGACTTGTCAGTAAAGAATATTGCCGTGCAAAATCTCCAACCGGTGGCTGGGAAGTCAATGGCGCTTCGGTTGCCTCCGCCAGCATTTTCTGAAAAGTTTCAGGGTCGATTGAGACGCCATCCAGGAATTCCTGATCACCAAAACTCAATCGCACAGGCACCATGTGGATGCCCAGGCGATCAATCTCTTCTATCGGAATGTCTGCGCCTGAATCAGTCACCACCGCAGCGGTTCCCTGGTGGTTCAGCAGCCCATGCTGGCGTGACATATCGTCCGCTTTTTGTTGCCGGATTTCGCCGTAATTTCCAGCGGCCAGGAAAATTTCTCCCGGCGAATCGGTATGGACATGAATGCGCAGCCGGTTCCGACTTCCTGCCACCACCAGCGAACTGACGTCCATGCTTTCAAGCGATGCCATCACCGCTTCCCGGTCCAGTTCCTGACCTTCAATGACGCACTCTGTGCAAAAACGGTGCTGTCCAACCTCGAAGACTTCAGCACGTGCAGCGTTGTCATCGTTCAGGGATTCAGGCATTTCGTCCACGTGACCTTCCGTCACAAAAGCCCAGATGCCTTCAAGCAAATCAACAAAACCCTGGCCGCCAGCGTCCACAACGCCTGCTGCTTTGAGAGCAGGAAGCTGTTCAGGCGTATTGGCCAGTGAACGTTGTGCAGCCTTCAATCCGTTTTCCAAAACCACATGAATATCTGTCTGGCCCTGCTGAACCTGTCGTTGCAACTCGACAGAGAAGTCCTCAAGCACGGTTGGAAGCGTACCTGGTACAGGCTCCGACATGGCCTTCCATGCCGATTGACTGCCATTCGTGGAAGCCCTGGCGAGGGATTCAGCGGTCAGTAACTTACAGCCCTGGGCTGATTCCCGGATTCCCTGGAAATACTGCGCCATGATCGCGCCGGAATTTCCGCGAGCGCCGTCCAGCGCGGCCTCTGCGATACGGGCCAGCACATCATCAACGTCCTCAAAGCGATGTCCACCAACGGCATCCAGGATCGCCTTGAAGGTGAACGCCATATTGGTGCCGGTGTCGCCATCCGGCACAGGAAACACATTGATGCGATTGAGATACTCGCGTCGTTGAAAAAGATGCGTGATACCTGCGGTGAGCGCCCTGAGCAGTCTGGGTCCGTCCAGGTACGCGATGGCACTGTCCCTTTGCGCAGCTTTCTTTTTCTCGCGGTTCGGAATGCGATTTGGCATGCGGGGATAATAATGGAGTCAAACGCGTGATGCTCTAACCGGGCAAAAATCCCGTGGTAAAAATCTTTTTATGCAGAACGACCGGGCAGAAAAAACCACCAGGTGGCGAAATTGACCTCATCAGCTGTTTCAGGTGAGGCTGATTCAGATCGGGGCGGTTTGGTCTGAAAACCTGATTGCCTCCCCAGGCCGTATATTTATTGGGCTTTGAACGACATGACTTCTGTCGCATGTGAAACTGGCACGGAAGCTGCATATTCTTTTGTGTAACCCTGGGAGGATAAAGATGCGTAAAGACCAAACTTTTGACAACATCAAAAATGCCCTCAATGGCAGGCCTGGCCAGCCAATCGTGTTTGGTGTGTGTAAGGCACTCGCCGCGCGATTTGAATGTGAGACCTGGATTACCCGGCTGACCGCCATCGTTGCCGGTGTTTTCTTTACGATTCCTGCATTGATCGGCTACGTGTTGCTGGGCCTGTTCCTCAAGGAGACAGAAGCTCGCACCAAGGGCTTCTTTTCGGGCCTGGGCGTGATGGCTCGCGAATGGACTGAGAAATGCAACGGGTCAGGCAGACGCGACTATCACTCAGACGGATACGATGGGGGCTATCGCTAGAATTCTGTCAGGGCTTGAAGCGAATCAGTTCCGAAGTGACTTTTTGTCCGGAGCGCATTCCGCCAACGATATAGAACCAGCCATCATGATGAAGCAGGCCACGGTGATCCATCGTGGCCACGCTCAGCTTCCCATGCTGTTCCCAGGCATCTGATTTGACGTTGTAGCTGAAAACATCAGCGACCGGCTCTGAAGGACGACCGTCGTAACCGATTCCGTTGAAGTTGTAGGGGTTATCTGAACCACCTGCAAACCAGATTCGACCTGAACCATCATGACCAGCAGCCATTCGGTAAAGAGGCAAACCCGGATGCGGATCAATTCGGCGCCAGTCGATTCGCCGGTGGTTTTCCTTGCTGATGATTCCCTTCCAGCATTCATCCGATGGCAGGAATTTGCGGGGCTGAGGTTCTGCCTGGTATTCAATACGAACGCCATCGCAAACCACAATGGTATCTTCTGCAATACCGCCGGCATGTCCGAACACCGGTGAACCCGGATACTGTGTGGCCTGCGTCCATTCACTGCTTTTCACATCCAGTACCTGCACGAGGTTTACATTACCAACATCGTGCCAGCCGCTGATCATGTAAATCCAGCGATCGTTATAGACACCCAGGACGGAGTCCTCAACGGGGATTGGCATGGTCGTAAAAGGAATCATTCGACCACTTTCCCGATCCATGCGAAATACTTCCAGCGTGGACTCCTCGCTGCCATCACTGGCAACCGTGTAGCCTCCAAAAAGATACACATCACCATTCGCAGTAACAGCCGAGGACGCCAGACGACCCTGTTCTCCCGGTACCGGATCAAGCTCACGCCATGTGCCTGAGCTGACATCTCCTGAAGCCGTGTATTGCATGGCCAGACTGCTTGCGTCCTTCCAGGTTTTACCGGATTCCAGGCCAAGGAAGCTGTAAATGCTGATGTCATTGCCACCTGCGAGCAGTGCAACGGAATTGTTCGCCATTGCAACCGGCATTTTTGGCAATTGCTCAACTTCAATCACATTCTGCCGATCCTGATCAGCAATCAAACCCGAACAAGCGAGAAGAACCATCAAGGCTGTAACAACGATGAGTTTCAATTTTCCAGTTCCAGGAATGTGTTTAGCCGGTCGTCATCAAACGGCCAGAACAATTCTGCCTTGATATCGGCGCGATACAGGACCGGGATCCTGATGCCATATCGACGAATCAGTTCCAGGTCCTGATCAATATTCTGAATCCGAAATTCATGATCATGGCCGGCCAGCAAATCCGCAGCCAGATTGCAGAGATGACAATCCGGACGCGAAAACAGCACCAGATCTGGTTTACTTGGGGAATCTGAATCCGGGTGAACGTTCATCATGAAGAAATCTTTGTTATCAGGACTCATTGTGGCAGGTTAAACTGGCGCAATCGAGCATCCAGGCCTTATGCATTATGTCCGTCAGCATCTTTGATCTTTTCAAAATAGGTATCGGCCCTTCCAGTTCGCACACGGTAGGCCCAATGAAAGCCGCACGGACTTTTGCATTGCGGCTCAGGGAGAACGGTGTGCTGGAATCGGTTGTAAAGGTACAGGCCGTGCTTTACGGCTCACTGGCCCATACCGGCAGGGGACATGGCACTGACAAGGCCGTGCTGTTGGGGCTTGGTGGTGAAATGCCCAACCAGATTGACCCTGACATCATTGAGAGCAAATTGCAGGAAATTCGTGATTCCCGTTCAATATTGCTTGATGCCACGCATCCCATCAAATTTAACGAAAAAAACGACCTGAAATTCAACAAGCGAAAGCTTCTCCCCCTGCATCCGAATGGCATGCACTTTGAAGCGTTCGACGCTCAGGGTCAGTCACTGATGTTTCGTGAGTATTACTCGGTAGGTGGCGGATTTGTGGTCAACAAGGATGAAGCCACCGAAGACCGCATCGTAAAGGACACAACGAAACTCCCATATCCTTTCAGCACCGGCGATCAATTACTGGATATCTGCCAAAAACACCAGGTCCGCATTGCTGATGTCATGATGGCCAACGAGGCGGTCTGGAGAGACAAGCAGGAAATTCGTGAGGGTTTGCTGAAAATATGGCAAGCCATGGAAGGGTGCATTGAACGGGGATTCAAACAGGAAGGCGTGCTTCCGGGCGGTCTCAAGGTTCAACGCAGAGCTCCCCGTTTGTATGCATCCCTGACAGCCCAGGAACCGAATGACGATCACTTGTCCCCGCTCGACTGGGTCAACCTGTTTGCGCTTGCCGTGAACGAGGAAAATGCAGCGGGTGGGCGCGTCGTTACCGCACCGACCAATGGTGCTGCGGGCATCATTCCGGCGGTCATCCGTTACTACCGCAAGTTCATCAAGGGCGCTGACGATGATGGCACCATCGAGTTTTTGCTGACCGCCGGCGCCATCGGAATCCTCTACATGACCAACGCTTCGATCTCCGGTGCTGAAGTCGGTTGCCAGGGAGAAGTTGGTGTGGCTTGCTCGATGGCAGCCGGTGGACTGGTCGCAGCGATGGGCGGCAACATGTCGCAGGTTGAGAACGCTGCAGAAATTGGAATGGAACACAATCTTGGCCTGACCTGCGACCCGGTTGGTGGCCTGGTCCAGATACCCTGCATCGAACGAAACGCCATGGGCGCGGTCAAGGCCATTAATGCACAACGCATGGCTTTCAGGGGCGATGGTAAACACCACGTCTCACTGGACAAGGTGATCAAGACCATGCGCGACACCGGTGCAGACATGAAAGCACACTACAAGGAAACATCCAGGGGTGGCCTGGCGGTGAACGTAATCGAATGCTGATAAATGAGCAAGATGGGTCATCCGCGACCCACTTGCATCTCACCTTTGAAAAGCGCGGTTTTCAAAGGCTCGCGGACCATGTCCGTTGGCACATCCATGTGCCAGGTGTTCTTTTGGAGCTCACAATAATCGTGCGTGTCTGGCTGCAACATACAATGATATTTACCAGCAGCGCTGGAGTGGAGACCAATTGTCGGAATAAAATTTGGACAAGATGATTCAAGACAAGGGAATCAAACCACCTGATAAGGGGTCTATTCGAAAAGGACTTCGATGCTGAACAGAATATTCAAAACACTCCTGGCCTGCGTTTTACTTGCTGCCGTTGCATTCAGCAGCGGCCAGTGGCTGTTCGCGGACAACATCTACAAGTTCCAGGACAAGGATGGCAACTGGCATTTCACCGATCGGCTACCGAAAGACCAGCAGGATTTCGACACCGTATTCATGGAGCGCGATCCGGAGCCCAGGATTGTGCTGCGACAGGATGGCCCACAAAGAAACCCCGTGTACACCCTGCAAAACAAATTCTGGGGTCCGGTTGAGATAGAGATGAGTCTCAGCGAAGGCAGCAACGTGCTGACAGAGCCCGAGCTGCCACTGCGCATCGTTCTTGGTCCGCAGGAACAAGAAGCAGTACTTGGCATTGGCGCGCTGAATCCACGCCAGGCTTTCAGCTACAAGCTTCATTACCGGTGGGCGCCCGGAAAACCCAATCCCCTGCCTGTTTCCGGCCTGATCATGCAACCGCCTTTTGCAGCGGGCGAGTCATACCCGATCAGCCAGGGTTTCAACGGCAAGACGACCCACATCGGTGAAGACAGCCGTTACGCAGTTGATATCGTCATGCCGGTGGGCACCCCGGTGCTTGCGGCTCGCGCCGGAACCGTGATGGATGTCGAAGAAGACTTCAATGAAGGCGGCATCGATAAGGATTCCCTGATGCAGCGCGCTAACCGGGTTCTGATCCTTCATGACGATGGGACCATGGCCGTTTATGCACACATCGATCTGGCCAGCGTCAACGTACGACCCGGGCTGCACGTCAGGGCCGGCCGCCAGATTGCAAGATCAGGAAACACCGGTTTCAGCACCGGCCCTCACCTCCATTTTGCTGTGCAACAAAACATCGGCATGGAAGTGGTGTCGCTGCCCTTCAAATTTGCCCGTCCGGACGGAAACCCAGAAGCGCCGACTGAGCGCGAATTCCTTGAGGGGACTCTGCCGAAACGCTAGGAAGAGTCAGGAGGCGCGCCACGCGCCCTGTCATCGAACATTTCCGGCAAGCCACCCACGCGACCAATTCCGACCGGTCTGATAAACTGGCGCGCTTTTTTAATTTACTGATTGACCTATGTCGGATTCAAATACCAAAAGTCTGAAAACACAAGTCGCCCGGCGGCGGACGTTTGCCATCATCTCTCATCCGGATGCGGGTAAAACAACGCTGACGGAGAAACTGCTGTTGTTTGGCGGCGCCATCCAGATGGCTGGTGCAGTCAAGTCTAAGAAGGCAGCCCGCCACGCCACATCCGACTGGATGAAGATGGAGCAGGAGCGCGGAATTTCAGTCACCAGTTCTGTGATGCAATTCAACTACAAGGACCGTGTTGTCAACCTTCTGGACACCCCGGGCCATGCTGATTTTGGTGAAGATACTTACCGAACGCTGACCGCTGTCGACTCGGCACTAATGGTGATCGACTGCGCCAAGGGCGTCGAAGATCGAACCGTAAGATTGATGGAAATCTGTCGAATGCGCGACACACCGATTTTCACCTTCATCAACAAGCTCGACCGCGAAGGTCGCGACCCAATGGAGCTCCTGGATGAGGTGGAGTCTGTGCTCGGCATCCAGTGCGCACCCATTACCTGGCCGATCGGTATGGGCAGTCGCCTCAAAGGCGTTTATCACCTGCTTGAAGACCAGGTCCAGCTGTATGAATCGGGCAAAAACTATGTCACGCAGGAAGCTGAAATCATCGAGGGCATTGATAACCCCTTGCTGGAGGAACGGCTGGGCGACTGGGCACATGAACTGAGGGAAGAGATTGAACTGGTCCAGGGCGCAAGCCATACCTTTGACCAGGAAGCCTACCTTGCCGGTCTGCAAACACCTGTATTTTTCGGTTCAGCCATCAACAACTTCGGTGTCACGCCATTGCTTGATGCTTTTGTTGAGAATGCGCCGGCGCCCACCACGCGTGAAACGCTTGGCCGCACTGTACAAGCAGATGAGCCGAAGCTGACTGGATTCATTTTCAAGATTCAGGCCAATATGGACCCTGCCCACCGCGACCGCGTGGCCTTTATGCGCATTTGTTCGGGAAAATTCACAGCTGGAATGAAGATGCACCATGTTCGCCTGAAGAAGGAAGTCAAGGCTGCCAACGCGCTGACGTTTATGGCGCAGGATCGAGGCCAGGTGGAAACCGCATGGGCAGGTGACATTGTCGGCCTGCATAACCACGGAACCATCAGCATTGGTGATACTTTCACAGAAGGAGAGTCTCTCCAGTTCACCGGCATTCCGAATTTCGCGCCCGAGCTATTTCAGCGTGCTCGATTGCGTGACCCGCTCAAACTCAAGCAACTCCAGAAGGGTCTGGAGCAATTATCAGAAGAAGGCGCAACCCAGTTTTTCCGGCCAACACTGAGCAATGACCTGATCCTGGGCGCGGTGGGTGTTCTTCAGTTTGATGTGGTCGCCTATCGCCTCAAAAACGAATACAAGGTAGATGCGATATTCGAGAAAGTGAACATCGTCACAGCTCGCTGGGTTCGCGGCGATGACAGGAAAATGCTGGCTGATTTCGAATCCCAGCTTGCCCCGAATGTGGCTTATGATGCTGCCGGTAAGCTTGTCTACCTCGCACCCACCATGGTCAACCTGCAGCTCACTGAAGAGCGCTGGCCGGACCTGACCTTTGCCAAGACACGCGAAACAACCATCTTCGCTGAATAAGAAAGGAGTCAGAGTCCTTTGTCGCCAGGGCCCTTTTTGGAAGAGGTCGCTACGACATCAGACGAAGACTGGCAAAAAAGGCGCAAAGCCCCTTTTTGACACAGTCGCCACAAAATGAGACGCGCATGAACAGAATCGATGAAAGGCGTAAAAACGGATGAATAGGGCTTCGACCCTTTTTAATCAGTTTTTCCCGGACAAAGCGCGGCGGACCAGGGTCTGGACGATTGCACTCCCGATCATGGGCGGCATGATGTCGCAGAATATTCTCAACCTTGTCGATATTGGCATGGTCGGACGACTGGGCGATGTAGCGCTCGCAGCGACCGGTATCGGAAGTTTTTCAAGCTATCTGTCGATCGCATTCATCATTGGATTGTCAGCTGGTGTACAGGCGCTGGCAGCCCGGCGCCTGGGCGAAGGGCGTCACTCTGAAACCGCGGTGCCACTCAATGGCGGATTGCTTTTGTCATTGGTCCTGGGAATCCCCCTGGCCGCGATCCTGATATGGGCATCACCCTGGGCCTTTGGATTCCTTTCGGATGATCCTGAAGTGGTTGCCCTGGGAACGCCGTATCTGCAGGTCCGAATCGCGGCAATGATCGCCGTGGGGATGAATTTCTCATTCCGGGGCTACTGGAGCGCCATTCACATGACCGGGGTCTACTTAAAGACCCTGTTAATGATGCATGCACTCAATATTTTCCTGAACTGGGTTTTGATCTTTGGCAACCTTGGCGCCCCTGAACTCGGGGTTTATGGCGCTGGACTGGCGACAACCATAGCGGTTTATTGTGGCACGGTGATTTATTTCCTGTTCGCCCTGAAACATGCCAGGGACAAGGGATTCCTGCAGGCAGTCCCGTCGCGCCAGACCTTGTGGCAACAATTAAAACTTTCCTTTCCTGCCAGTGTCCAGCAGGTGTTTTTCTCTGCGGGCCTGGTCACCCTGGTCTGGATTGTTGGAAAAATTGGCACCGCTGAAGTGGCTGCAGTCAACGTTCTGATGACTTTTCACATCACCGCGATCCTGCCTGCTTTCGGAATGGCACTTGCTGCCACCACCCTGGTGGGCAATGCACTGGGCAGAAAGGATATTGATGACGCTGCTCGATGGGGATGGAATGCCGCAGCACTGACAGCCGTTTATGGTGTTGTTCTGGGACTGATTCTGATCCCGCTTGCGCGGCCGATTCTCGGGTTTTTCCTGACCAATCCTGAAACTGCAGATCTTGCCTACTGGCCAATGATCCTGTGGGCGCTGGCGCTTGGTTTCGACACCATGGGCATGGTCCTTATGAATGCTTTTATCGGCGCCGGAGACACCCGCCGCAGCATGTGGATCAGTGTGATTGCTCAATGGTTGTTTTTCCTGCCGCTGGCATACCTGGTCGGTCCGGTATGGGGTTTCGGCCTCCTTGGCGTATGGATCCTCAACGGTGTATATCGCTCCGGCCAGGCGCTGGTGTGCGCCCAGCAATGGAACTCGCGTAAATGGGTGGGGATTGATATCTGAGTTGAAGTACCATCCTTGATTCTCAGCCAGGCAGGACGACCATTGTGAAATTCAGAAACGATGACACCTTTCTTGTTTCATACCCCAAAAGCGGTAATACCTGGCTGAGGTTTCTGCTTGCCAACCTGATCGCACGCCCCCCTGAAAGCTTCAGGGATGCCAACCGGTTGGTACCGGACATACACAATGCACACACCCCCGACATACTGGAAAGTGTTCCGTCACCCAGGATTATCAAAAGTCATTATCCGTTTGACCCGCAGTACAAAAAGGTCATTTACCTGGTCAGGGACCCAAGATCCGTGAGCCTGTCACAATATTTCTTCAAGATGCGAAGAGGAGAAATCTCATCCGATGCCGGATTCGAGTCATTCCTGGAGAAGTTTCTGGATGGTTTCGATGATGGTTATTCGAACTGGGGAAACAATGTGACCAGCTGGCTGCAAACTGAACGGGGCGACGGCTCTCTTTTCGTTATCCGATATGAAGCGCTTCGCAGGAATACATTTAGTGAGTTAAAACGTATTTGTGAATTTGGCGGAATTCATTTCAGTGACCAGAAAATTGAGCAGGCAATTGCCAACAGTTCAATGGAAGCCATGAGAAAGATGGAACGTGAAACAGGCCTGGGTAATCAGCTCCGGGGGAAGGGTGATCTGAGCATTCCGTTCGTGCGCAAAGGCAGCACAACCGAATGGCGAGACTATTTTTCAGAATCGATGGAAACCAGGCTAAGGAATCGATTTTCAGACGCAATGCGACTGGCTGGCTACACCTGACAGAAGTTGTATGTTTTTCGTTTACCTTCTCAGCACTTGCTCTGAAAAGTACCCGGGTTGACCACCAGATGATAACTTCTATACTGACGAACACCAGCCAAAGGGAATCCGCTGTACGTTCCCCATCAGGCTTTACACGAGGGAGCACATGCCTACTTCAGCGGAATCACAATCTCAGTTGGGGATCACCGAACTAGCCTCAGCGCGACTGCCAACGCGATTCGGTGAAATGCGAATCAGGGTGTACCGGAATCACGAGGGTGTTGAGTCCCTGGCGATCATCTCGCAACTGCCTTCAGACGGAGAAGCAGTCCCGGTTCGCGTGCATTCGGCCTGCGTGACGGCGGAGGTGATCAGTTCACTGAAGTGTGACTGCAAGTCTCAACTCGATTATGCACTCCAGTACATTGCCGACCATGGCGGAGTGGTCATCTACCTGCCCCAGGAAGGGCGTGGTGTGGGTCTGGTCAACAAGATTAAAGCCTATGCGCTGCAGGACGAGGGTTATGACACCGTGGATGCCAATCGCATGCTTGGTTTACCCGATGATGCACGCGAATATCAGGATGCAGCCCGGATTATCAACCTGCTGGGCATTGCCAATATCCGGTTGTTAACCAATAACCCGGCCAAAATTTCCGATCTTCAATCCCTTGGTATTCACATCCACGAGCGAGTGCCCATGCCTGTCATGGTCACCGAACATTCTGTGGATTACCTCAGGGCCAAGAATGCCCGCATGGGCCATTTGATGGAGATGATGCAATCTGAAGAATCAGAAGCTGAAAATGAATACTCAGACCGTCCCCTGGTTCATGTCAATCTTGCACTTGACCACCGGGGACGCACCGCACAACGAAATGGCGAACCAATTAACCTGTCCTGTGACAAGGACTGGCGTCGCGTACATGAGCTTCGGGAACACTATTCAGCGGTGGTGGTGGGTGCCAGAACATGGTTACAGGATTCACCCCGACTGACGGCACGGGAAGAACGACTCGGCAGATCACCTCGTCGTCAGCCTGAACGCGTGATCTTCGCCGGACGACACTACTGCACATTTAATGGCGATGCCCGGCGAACATTCGTGGTGGGAAGCGGCCAAACCAGCGAGGGTGCAATACGGATTGATGTCAGTGATCATGATCTGGCCGGACCACTCAGGGCCTTGCGTAAATGTGGATTGAAGTCGATGCTGGTCGAGGGCGGGCTGACGCTGCTGAGTTCTTTCGTAAGCAGTGATGCCATAGATTATTTGTCCGTATACGTACGTTGTGACTCCGCTGACGTGGCAGAGAATGCTGTCAAAACCGCAATTCCCGGGTTATGCGATGTTGAACTGGAATATGAGCTGTTCGGCAAGGGTGTTCTCGTGACTGCAGACTTTCGAGCAGCCAAAGACGATGATGCGGGTCATGCACTTTCCCATTCGAGTGGCCAATGGCAACCAAGCAAACCGGATTAAGCAACGAGACACTGATTGTCACGACCGGCTGTTTTTCAACCATGGCCAGTCGCTTTGCCAGTCCGCAGGTGGTGCTGCCCTGGATTTATAACCTGCTGGGCGGCCCATTGATCCTGGTCGGTTTCCTGGTTCCCAGTATTCGTCTGGGCGGGTTATTGGCCCAGATGATGATCATCCCCGGGTTGCTGAAGCTGCGCACCCGCAAGTGGGCATATGTATTTTCCCTCCTGGTTTCATCCGCGGTCCTCGCTTTTTTTGCCCTGGTACTTCAGGAAATGGGTCATGTCAGCTCACTCATTTTCTTTTTCCTGGGGCTCCTGCTTTTGGGAAGCAGCACGGGAATTGCCGCCCTGAGCATGCAGGAAGTGATTGCCAAGACCATTCCCAGAGATCGAGTGGGACGGGTGCTTTCCCTGCAGGTTTCTTTTGGCGGCGGGGTCATGCTGGCGGTGATGTTGACAGGACTGATTTTTTTTCCTGATATCGAGCTGGATGCTCACCGATATGCAATGATGGGCCTGGCCGCGATTGCCTCAGCGTTGGCTGCATTTGCGTTCATGAATGTACGGGAACCGCTCAGCGATGTTCAGGGGCGTAAGTCAGCGTGGTCAGAAATTATTGCGGGCTGGGGTTTGGTTCGCAATGTTCCCTGGTTCAGGAAATTTGTGCTGGTGCGTATCCTGTTCCTGTCTGTTGGCATGGCAACACCGTTTTATTCCATTCATGCTGCCATCGAGTTTTCCAAAACCGCTCACTCCCTGACTGCAATTGTCATCGCCAGCGGCTTTGCCAGCATGCTCAGCACGGCAGTCTGGTCAAAAGTCCTGGCAAATACCCCGCGCAATGCGCTTTTCAGGTCAGGAATACTGGCTGCACTCGCTGGCTTAATTGTGATTATTCATGAATTGCGGGGTGCGCCACACCCACTCGTATTCATGCTGGTGTTCGCACTCCTGCAGCTGGCCGTGCAAGGGTTAACCCAGGCGACCAGAACCTACCTTGTTTTCATGTGTCCTGAAGATGAAAGACCCGTGTATCTGGCCGTCGGCAATGCGATCCTGGGTATCATGGCCATCCTTTTTTCCGGCCTGATCGGAGTGCTTGCCGGATCTGTTCATATCTATTTTGCTCTGGGCTTGCTGATTTTCCTGGCATTACTTTCCAGCGTTTCCACCCGCCTGCTTGATGCGCCAGCTTCACAATGAGGTTCCCATGAATATCCTGCGTTCCACATCACCCCATTGGTCAATAGTGACAACAAAGACAGCCTGGCGGCATACCGGGCTGATTCTGATTTCAGGTGCGCTCGCGACTGCATCGTGTTCGGCACCTGTTCAGAGCGAGTCACCAGGAGGCCACGAGGCCAGGCTGAGTGTTTCAAGCACGCTTCCGGCTGACATTGAAGGCGGCGCGAAAGACGCGACGCTGGCGACTGCAGCGACATTTTCATGGAACCAGTTGATTGCGATGAATTGGGCGGCGGAAATGACCGATGGTTCAGTATCTGCACGCGGAAAATCCGCACCTGGCCAGCAATCGGCAGACATGAATGTGTCAGCCCCGCGAGTATGGGAAACACTTCGCGCAAAGACCGAGGTGTTCCCCGGCACAGGCAATCCACATGGCTCGGAGCTTGGCCCGCAAAGCGATTACGGTTACGACCAGCCACCTGAATATTTCTACGACCCGGGTGCGGTCGGAAGCTATCCCGGGCTTGAACCAGGCCAGGTTCCAGCCTGCGATTCCGAAGACAACAGCAATCCGGCGCCCTGGATCGAGCTGTCAGAATCGCATGAAGTCGGACCTGAACAAATGTTTGCCGGTATGTCACCTTTCGAATCTGAATCGAGCAAACGAAACGACCAACGGGTGCTGTACGCGGTCAAGGTTGATCGAAATTTCTATCGGTACATCGCTGAAACAGGTTGGCTGGGTGGTGGTGCAGCCGACTCGACCATCCCTGCAGATGCCACGGTCGCGTATTTTTCAGAAAATCATGCGCCGCCACCGGCAGGCAGTACCAAATGGGTCAGCTTTCCATCGGAATCAGTCCAGATCAAGACGGCCTGGCGGCGACTGAGTGCCAGGGAGCAGCAGTCCGGTCGGTTTTTCACAGCATGGGCACGTTCCTACCAGGCTCAGGATGACACCCAGGAATATAACGGTGTCAAAGGGAACCCGGATTACCCGTGTTTCGTCGATTCTTACTGGGGCCTGGTCGGCATCCACCTCAAGACCCGGACTGAAACAGCTCCGTTTTACATCTGGAGCACATTTGAGCATGCCGACAACCTGGTTGATCGAAACGGCAACGTGACCGAGGATGCAGCAGGGCGTTTTCTGGGCAACCAGGAGTTGCCTCCGACAGATCCCGCGATCACTTCCCGTCCTGCGGTTTCCGCCAATCCTCCCACTCCGGACACCATCCAGAAAATGACCCCGGCACAGGCCCAGGCTGAACCCGGCAGGCGTTTGTACTATGCCAATCAATCCGGCACACCCACAACACAAGGTGTGATTGCAGTAAACAGGAGACAGCACCAGATCGCTGAGCCGGTCATCCAGGCCAATGAAATGGCTCACCAGGCCATCAGAGAATTTGTCAGCCATGAGGAGAATCGCGGAAAAATTCCTGCTGTGCTGATGAACTACAAACTGGTAGGCGTCCAATGGCGTCCGGCAGATAAACCTGTACCCGGCCAGGACGTGGTTGCCGATCCGAATCAACCTGACGAAGTCCTGCGCTACCCCTCGATTTACTACCTGGCCAACCTGATGCTGGAAACCAGCTACCGTTTACAGAATTACAGCGGCGTGGTTCAAAGCCACCTGCCGGCGCCCAACCAGCAAATGCCGGTCCAGGACCTGGTCAGTGATTTCGACGCGAAAGGCAAGCCCACCTTCAATGTCTATCGGGATGGACAAGCCAATGGCTTTAATATGGGTGGGTGCATGGGTTGCCACGGCCAGATGCAGCTGAAGGGATACGATTTCAATTTCATATTCCGCCGCGGGCGCGTGAACAAACCGGAGATGGATGTGTCAGTTCGGGAACCCCTGATCGACATGGTGCATCCTCGCCATGAAGATTAACCGGGGAAATTAGGATGGCGACAGCACAAAGAGAAGCGTCGAACGAGTCTCAATCCGAACACAAGGCATTCGACCGCCATCGCGGCCCGGTCACCTGCGTGGCCGGCATTCCGGGGCAGGATGCAGCAATCAGCTCAGGTTATGACTCGGCAGTTGGATTAGTAGATCTCCAGGCAGAATCAATTGAACTGCTTGGATACCACAACCACCTGGTCAACAAGGTGGTGGTCAACCCGGAAGGAACAATTGCTGCGACCTGCTCTTCCGACTACACAGCCTGCCTTTGGGACCTTGAGAGCCGGAAACCGGTCCGGGTTTTGCGCGGACACTGGGACGATGTCGAGGATTTTGCATTCATTGATCCATCAACCGGGGTCAGCGTATCCCGAGATCGTCGAATCCTTGTGTGGAATCTTGAAACCGGTGCGATTGACCAGGTGATTGAGGGCCATCACCGCGACGTGCTGTCAGTGGATTACCTCAACGGTTCAATATTCACTTCCGGCGACGACATGACGCTACGCCAATGGGATTTGGCCAGCGGGCAACAACAGCACTGCTGGGGGCCATTCGAAGTAGAAACTGACACTTGTGCTGTCGACCCAAGTCACGGTCGCATCATCCTGGGTGCTGATGACGGCAGCATTCGGGTATTTGATATTGAAACGGGCCAGAGCATCAAAACCATCATGGCGCACCGTTCCGGGATCAAGAAAGTTGCCGTGTCACCAGTGACAGGAGACATTCTTTCAGCTGCATATGACCAGCGGATTCTGATTTGGGATGCACAGACTCTTGAGCTGACCGGTGAGTTGCAATCGCGCCCCGGAACCTGGGAGCGTTCCCTTAACTGGACCGCGGACGGCAGGAATGTTCTTGCTGGAACATTCGACGGCACCATTCGGGTGTGGTCCGGCGCCAGCGGTGTATGCAAATCAGAAATCGGCACTGCGGGTGACAGGGCTGGCAATGCCTGTCTGAATGACGTTTACAGTGACCCATCGGGAAACTGTGCACTGGTTGCTGATGACGGAATCGTCAGACTGGCGCGCCCGTCACCTGCTGAACCAGGATGGCTGGCCACTGCAGAACCATCAAACGGCCGTGTGCTGATGAATGCCGTGTGTCTGTCCCGGGTTCCCGGGAATCAGTCGCTGACTCGCATCTGGTGCGGCGCTCACGATCACCAGCTTCATGTCTTTGACTTCGAAGATAACGCGGTTAAAACACACGTATCGCTGCCGCTTGATGCCGGCCCCATTAACTGTATCCGGGTTCAGAACAAGGGTGCGGACTCACTGTCCGCCTGGGCTGCCTGTTACAGCGGCAACATGGTGAGGGTGGATCTGGAAGCGGGACAGGAAATGGTCATCGGCGATCGCTTTGCCATTCACGATGGTGCCGTGAAAGCGGTGCGATTGCGACCGGGTCGCGAGGAGGCTGCCAGCGGTGCCGCTGATGGCTCGCTAGTTACCTGGCAACTGGATGGAACGATTCAGCATGAACTGGCTGGCCATACAGCCATCGTTGACGATGTGGATTTTGATCCATCCGGAGAATTCCTCGCATCGGTGTCGCGCGATTTCACTTTAAATGTCTATCATGTTGATTCCGGCAGACTGGTCCATTCGATCCTGCTGGGTCGGGAATCTCCAAAGTGTGTCCTCTTTTGGGATGCCGACACTGTATTTGTCGGCAACTACTGGGGATTCATATGGCGAGTGACACTGCATGACGAGAAGATCACCAGCCACCCGGTGGCCATTAATGGCATCTCCAGCTTCTCGAGAAGCACTGACGGCCTGTTGGCATCAGCCTATGATGGCAGCCTCACTTTGCTGAATCCTGAATCGCTGAATGTGATCAGCCGACTGAGATGCCTGGAACAAAAACTGCCTGGTTTTGAAAAATCAGCCAGTTTCGACTGACGCTGGCTCAACCCGTTATCTGATCGTGGCAACACATCCTCAGCGCTTTGTCATTATCGCAACACCGCGTAGCGGCAGTAACTGGTTGTGTACCCTGCTGAATTCTCATCCAGACATTCTTTGTCATCATGAATTGTTCAATCCTGACGGCGTCCATATCGCCTGGTCCCTTCGTGGATCCGATTTCGACCTGGGCGGGCCAGACCTGCAAAGAGAAAAACCGCTGGAACTGCTGAATCGCGCATGGTCACAATCACTGGGCCATGCCTGCGTTGGTTTCAAAATTAACCGGGGTCAGTCCGAAGCGGCTTTTTCAGCGGTTCTGCAGGATCCGGCCATTCGAAAAATTCTCGTCAGTCGAAAAAACAGGGTTCGCGCTTTTGTTTCTGAAACCATCGCAGAGATCAACGGGCAATGGGAGAGTTTTCCCGACAGTCCGCCACCAACATCGGTTCAACCGGTTACCATCGACCCTCAGGCGCTGAAGTCTCATGCACAAGCCAACCAGGCCTATCTTGAGGAGATTCGGCAACTGCTTGACCATTCTGGCCAGGCATTTTTTGAAACTTACTATGAAAACATCGGGAAGCTAAATCACCAACACGAATTGCTCGACTTTCTCGGTGTTGAACAGAATGTTGAGTTGAAAGGCCAGACACGTCGCATGAATCCCGAGCCACTGGAATCACTGATACAAAACCATGATGCCCTGGCTGCGGAGCTGGAGGACACCGGTCTCGCTGACGATTTGATTGAGGAGCAACCATGTGACCAGTACTGATGCGAAACAAACCACCGACGGCTACAGCGATGAGCGCTACTGGGATGAGTATCACGAAATTGCGCTCGCCAAATCTCTTGATCGTGCCATCAAGCTGGAAACCTGGCTTGATAGCTTTCGTCCGCTCCTGGAGGGATTAAAAGGAGAAGCCATCCTCGACCTGGGATGTGGAGGTGGCCATGACGCGGTTGCGCTTTCAAAGTCCGGATTTCGTTTGTCGGGGTGTGATATTTCCGGTATCGCGGTAAAAGAGGCCACCAGGCTGGCGCAGGACCGTTCACAGGACGTCGATTTCATCCAGCATGATATCGCCACACCCCTGCCCTATAGCGATGGACAGTTTTCCGGGGTCATCTGCAATCTCACCCTGCATATGTTTCCGCCAACCATCGCTAAGCGCATAGTCAATGAGGTCAGGCGCTGTCTTTTACCCGGCGGTTTATTCGCTTTCCACGTTAACGCAACTGATGACCTGCCCTTCAGGCGTAAACTCCAGCCGCCGGTGCGTGCACTGGATAACGGGATGTATTGCTTTGGCCTGGGCCAGACCATGCGCTTTTTCAGCAAATCAGACTGTCGAAAACTAATGGCGGACTGGGAGATCGCCCTGCTTGAGCCGGTACAAATGCTGAGTCCGGATGGCGAAATCGTGAAATGTGCCTGGCGTTGCGCAGCGCATCGTCGATAAGAATCCCGGATACAGGGTGGGATGAGCCCGCTGCAGATTTAATCGAATTCGCCGAGTGCCCTTTGAATGCCTGAAGCCAGCGAATCCGCCAGGCGTGCAATGGCCTCCAGGCGCTGTTCATGTCTCCAGTTGACCCGGTTCATGATTCCAAAACCGCCAGGGGTCTTGTTGACATCGAGGACATAAAGCGCACCATCGGCGTTGCTTCTCAGGACATCGAGTTCACCGAAATCCAGTCCCATACCATGGCACATCGCCCTGATGGCCTGAACCTCCTTCGAACTGAAGATTGCCCCGGGTGAGTCCAGTGCGACTGATCGTTTTCGCGTCTTGATGGCATTGACAGGCAGGTCCTTTTGTTCCAAGTAAACAACCGGGATGTCGCCCAGGATGATCGGGACGCGATACTCGAGCATGGCACCATCCTGCGAAGAATCGATCAGCATCTGGTAAACCCGGCCCTCTTCAGATTCCACTATGGGCAGGTCAACGATTTCTCCGCCAAGGGCATTCTCGTCAAATTTACACACAGCCCGTCCGGAAAAGGAAAGAGGGTCGACAAAAGATGATCGCCCGAACGCCCTGATAAATTCCTTTTCCACCCGGCGCTTGCTGATGTCCAGGCAGCGCAAATTTAACACTGGCTTGCGACCAGCGATCTGCAGCAAATGTTCATCGGGTTTCACCCAGGTCTGGTCCTGCCAGCAAATGGCAAAGTCGAATTCATCGTCAGGATCCTGGGTGGCAAACCAACCCAGTCGCATGAAGATGGGAATGATCGTATAGAATTCCCGATCCGGGTAATCCGGTAAGAATAAGGCTCGCATTCAGTCTCGCTTTGATGATGGTTGACGGGGCTCAGGTCTATTATCAGGAAGAAAATGAACGCGGAAAACCCCAATACATGCCTGGTGACCATCTCGGATGCTGAATTCAGCATTGGAACCGAGGTGCTGCTCTATAGCATTCACAAATTTAACCCGGATTTTGATGGTGACATCGTGGTCATTTGCGAGGACCTGCCGGATTCTGATCGGCAGCGCATCGCCTCGGTATCACCCGCCCGGTTCCAGGCACCTGATGACCGACTGCGGCAGGCTGTGGAAAATCTTCGCAGCCATGAACCTCGCCTGGATGATATTTATCGTCGCTTGTTTTCGCTCGAGGCGTTTCGATTCTCCGACTACGATCGGGTGGTTTATCTTGACAGTGATATCTATTGCCAGGGAGATATCTCCAGTCTTTTCGCAGCTGACGAACCGCTGCTTGCCTGCGCTGATGGTTTTACCTATGCAGATCGAATTGATGAACGACTCAGTGAAGGTGAGGCCGGACAACTTCGGGAGCGATATGGGCGACGCATGTCCGGTTCATTCAATGCGGGCGTCCTCAGCATCAGCCCGCGAAAGCTTGGCGCCTCGATATATGAAGAATTATTGAGCTGGCTGGAACCCGAACGCTGGAAGTCGATGGGGCCTGGTAAATTCACCGACCAGATGCTGTTGAACATCCACTTCAATGGGGACTTTGCCTGCCTGGAAGCGATTTACAACTACATGGTTTTCCTGGAGGGATACCAGAAAATTGCAGAGGGTGCCGCATTTGTTGATGCGCGCCTGGTGCATTTTGCCGGCTCCCTGAAACCCTGGTTCGAGTACGAACCTGAAATGCTGGCTCGCCGTGCACCCCAGTGTTTCAAAGCCTTCGATGCCTGGCGCGAATTGCTGGACCAGGCCCGCGGACCCATCGACGAGGAAGAAACACGCCGGAGATTCAGCGCTCACCAGGATTGGATCAGTTCCTACAACAGCAACCCGATCAAGCCAACAGGCCGCATATACTGAATTCCCGCAGCGCGGTTACTTCAACAGACTAACCGCTCTCGATTTTGAAATACCCGCTCCAGGGTGACTCATTGAAAACAGGCTTCAGTTCTGAAAAATTTACGATGCGTCGATCCAGTGATTGTGATTCCAGTTTGGATACCGCAGGTTCAAGATTGGCTGGTTCGAGGTTGAGAAACTGTAGCAGGGAAGCGCCAATCGATTCGGGATCGCGGCAAAGTTGCTCGTAACTCAGGGGAAAATAATGGCCTGCCGAAAATTTCTGCTCAGCCGCTCGATGAAGCTCGTCAACCTCTTCAAAGTCCTGTCGCAGGCGATCAGCATCAAGCGCGATCACGGGGCGATCTGTATCAAACGACCCGGTCGTATCCGGCTTGTGCAGGTGTGTCACTTCATCGAGGCGCTCCGGATTCCACTTGTGCCACTGCCCGGTTCGGCGCGCCAGAATATGTGAAAGATGTCGTGCCAGGCCGTTTTCCCTTCGCAGGTGAATCACCCGAAGGGCCGACATTTGTTGCAGCAAATCCCAGATATTATTCCAGGCTGGATTTTCGCGAATGCCAGGGAATGCCTTTAATCCTCCGGGATGGTAGATTTGCAGCACAAAACCTGCAGCCTTGCATTGCTCGCCATGATCGAAATACACCCATCGGTCCAGGATTTCCCTGGTTTCCAGGGTTAAGGGATACGGAAGCTTTGGGTCATCAGAATTGAAAACCTCGCTCTGGCACACCAGCGCAGGATGGGATTCCAGCATTGAACGCAGCAGGTGTGTTCCTGATCGCAGATGAGAAATAATGACAAAACGCGTATACGCCAATTTGGAAAACCCGGGTCGAATGCGTGAGCAGCATACCTCAGGCGTGTTGCAAGTTCCCACCCACCGGACCACGCAACAATGAATGATTTTATATTCGCACTGCTGGATACGACCGAGCGGTTTGCTGACCGCGAAGCAGCGAAACAGGCACGTGGCTGGAGCATTGGATTCACCCGCTTCAAATATGACGGTCGGATCATCGAATCGGCCAATCGTGATGAATTGCTGCAGATGGCGGTTTCAACAGGTGCACGTCACTGCCTGTTGCTGTCCTATGGCAGTTTTGTCTCCGAAGTCTGGGTGCCGCACCAGTCCGATAATGGCAGGCCGGATCATGAAGACACTACTGATGGAAATATTCTGGACAGTCTCTTCCGATGGACCGAACGACATGGTCTGGCCGTGGCTGGAAAGTTCTCGGAGAGCGGCTCCAGCCTGCCGGAACTATTATTTATCGACTTACAACAATTCCCGAAGCAAGGCGTTCCCACCTTCGATGCGGTCAGGGTCGAAGCGCTTGAAAACACCCTGCCCGCCCATATCGCGAACCAGATCATTTCGTTCAATCCATCTGCACAAAACTCCGACTTCCTGGCGCAGCTCGACACACTGACCGCCAGGCTCAGGAAAGCAGTCTTCGTCTGGAATATTGAGTCATACGAAGATATCGAATCACCTGCGCCGGGTTTCACCGCGCCACTCACTTCTCTTTACACGGTTGCCGCAGGGTTCAAGCCAAACCGGATTCTTGAAACGCATGGATTCCATCGGAAAACCCGAATGGTGATTTTCGACTACAGCCTCAAAGGGCTGGAACACCGTCGCCTGATGCATCAGGAATGGAATGGCGAGGACTATCCCCGCTTCCTGCGCCAGCGGTTTGGCAATGCCGATCGCGATGACATCCACTATTTGTTGTGGCACGGCGCCACGCCGGAAAACCCTGACTGGTCCCTGATGGAAAAGCGCTGGCAACAGGAACTTGACGCCTGGGGCGGTGAATCAGCATTCACCGATCATTGGCAGCGATTCCGGGAGCTCGATATTGAATACGTGCACTGCGATTTGTTGCAGGCACCGGAAAAAATTCTGGAATGCGTGAAGCACGAACCCGGTTCACTGATCTGGTGGAGCAATGCCTTTCTGACACTTGACAGTATCCGACGCTACACCACCTCACAGCGCAAGGTCATTTATCGAAACTGGATTGAAAGCCTGGCTCAAAAGGCACCACTTCTGCACCTTTATGGCTCTGACTGTAACAACCTGAGTGTCAATGGATTTACAGCTCAGGAATATTCCGGATGGTTGACAGAGGACGGGGATGATCCACTTGACGAGCTCACGCCAAAGGGACTTAATCGCATTAAAATGCGTTATTGAAAAAACGGCGGATGATTTTTCATCCGCCGTTTCTGTTCAAAATTGCAGAAGTGCTATCAGGGAACGTCAGGAGCTGGGTTTGACGTACCTGGTTCGGTGATTTCAGGCGCTTCTGGTTCCTTGACACGGCCACCACCGAGCACAAAGCTGAAGTCATTGCCGCCCAGTTGCGCCACACCGTGGCAACCCATACAGCCGCCCATGTTCGCGGTTTCCGTCAATTGGTCACCATCAAAGGTCAAGGTGTTTTGATAGGTGGCACGCTCATTAAAATTATCAAAATTGGCAGGGAAATCGCTCGGCAATCCACCGGTCAGACGACCCCGAAAATGCTGCAGACCGTAGTCAGTCTCAACCATGATATTTGCCAGGTAGAAAGTGGCAATGGAACGATTGTCATGATACTTGTTGGTGTCGATCTCGGTGACATCGAAAGGCTCAGGCTGTACATGAACCAGCCGGTAGTGAAGAAACGGCGAACTCTCGAACCCCTGGTCTTCGATGTACTGCTCAATGGCGTTGTGCGCAGAACGGTTCACCCTGCGAATATGCGCCGGAATCGGATGGTCACGATGATTCTGGCAGACGAAGCCAGCACTTGGCAGCGCTGCTTTATCGACGTTCTCCTTGTAGTACAGGCGGTCACCGATTGTTTCTTCCTGGCAATAATCAGCCGGATTGGTATCGTCGCCGACGATGGTCAGGATTGGACCACCGTCATCAGGATCAGCATCTTCGTAAAGCAGGGTCGGCGCTGTGGAGTTGTCTTCACCACCATCGTCCTGGAAACGACCGTCCT
>DATFLY010000017.1:0-66576 GCA_035267185.1 Lysobacterales bacterium
GGATCAGACATCTGGATCTTGTAAAAGCCCAGGCCGTCATAGTCAACTGAGATGACTGAATGGTCAATTCCTTCTGTACGGACAAGGTTTCCAACTGCATCATATTGGTGAGTCACTTCGCCACAGTTGTGATCAAGAATGCGCTCTGTTTCCCCTGAAGCGTTTTTTCGTTCCCAATGCATACGGAGGGTTCCATCCTGAGGGTTAACCCTGGTCAGCATCGCCCGCGGTCCGGTTTGACCACAATGCGTGGCCTGATTGTCATACAAAACTTCTTCCACCAGGCCATTGGCAGCAGTGGTTCGATTCACTCGACCCAGCTCGTCATAGTCGGTGAAATTCCAGTACCGGGCCTCTCCAGCGAAGTATGGCTCTGAAAGTCTTTCTGGCTGACCAGCCAGGTCGTAATAATTGTCGGTATATATCCAGCCACCAAGAAAACCCTGGGATGCGGTACGAATATTTCTTCTCAGGCGGTCAAAGCACTTGATCGAATTTGGGGTGCCACCGTTGAAGATGAGTGCGTGGTAGGCAGTGCCCGAAGGACATCGTGCATGGCCACCCATTTCAGATTCAGTGACAGACCAGCTTCCGTTCTCACCGTAGGTGGCAAACGGCCTTCCCATCCAATCAACGGCACCGGTAGCATCTACACCATCTATATTTTCGGTTTGTAACACATTTCCAAACTCATCCCACTGATTAACAGACAGTGTTGCCTGGTTGTAAGGATTCCGTGTTTCGATCACGAACCTGCCAAGCTGATCGTACTCAGTCGATTGGGATCGGGTCGCCATATTGACGCCGGTTACGCTGGCTTCAGTTCGGTTTCCAAATTCATCGAGTTCATAATCCGTCACCACCTGATGAACAGGGTGACCTGGCTCTGATGTCTCGCGAATCAGCAAATCGTTTTGAGGGTGATAACCGAACGACCGTTTGCGGGTTATTGTGCCAACACCACCGGAGCGCCAATGCGCTGTTTCTGTTTCAGCCAGCCTGCCCAGACGCCATTGTGATGAGTCGTTAATCCATTGATTGCTGGTGCTGATCTTTGACCAGTGATCCAGGTTATCTGTGACATATTTGCGTTCTACACTTGATTGCATATTGCCGAAAGAATCGAAATCACGGGTTATGAATGTCTTTGTTTTAAACGTACCATCAAGGGCAAACTCCCGGTCGAGATCTGCGCTGTTTTCCAAAGCCCAGACGTTCTCATTGGAATGTATATGTACGGCGTTATATTCACGAATTAAACTGCTTATTAATACGCCATGCACCTGTTGCCCTGGAATCTGGGTTTCCGGGCCGAGTTCAGGCCAGATAACAGGCATGGTATCTGATATATCAGTAATTATATCAGTGTTATATAAATTATTACTTAGATATGTTCTTGATCCTGCGACCAGACCTAAGAATGGAAATTCCTGACGAAATAATGTATGTGTTCGGAGCTGATTCTGAGGGTTCCACTCGACAATTTCTGCAAAACCCAGGAGGCCGCGGCCACCAGCCTGCAACTTGGCCCCAACATAGTGATATTCCCGCTCTGCTGTAGCGGATGGATTGTTGAATACTGGTGCTGATTGTCGCGTTTTCGATACCACATGAAACGGCACAACCAGATCGTAAACAGCCGAGTTTCGTCCCCACAGAGTAGCCGCTGAATTGTTCATGCGAGTGTAAACTTCAGGATCTGTAAGTGGTGAATAAGTCACTTCAAATGACGCACCATAGCCATCCTCAAAGTTCGTGATCGCATTGATCGCGTGATCCGCTTCACCAGCAATCAAATTTTCACCCAGTCTTAACCGGGTACTACCCGTCTGGGCACCGCTTCCATCGTCTCTCCAATCGATAAACAGTTGGTCAATCATTCCATCGCCTGAAAAATCGAGGAATGCGCTATTGTCAATTTGATAGGTGTTTCCTGCAGGCATCGCTGATGTTTGTGGCGATGAAAATCCGTGCCCCAGGTCATTGAACTGAATCATCCACAGCGCGAGATTGTCACCAAGGACATTGGGATAGATCATCTCCGGAAAACCATCACCGGAGATGTCAATAAATCGCGCCAGTTCTGCACGTTCATCATTTGGCGGTTGCCCTATGAATGACGGATCAAGAAACCCGGCGCCTGTGTTGAGGCGGTAGTACCAATCGAATTGCTCATCGAGAAAGACCGCATCAGCCAGTCCATCTGCGTTGATATCGGCCGCCTGAGCTCGTTTGGCTTCGGGCAGCGAAGCGTAGAGGTTACAGATATCAGGCACTTTACAATCATCACCGGCACCGGTCGCCAGGATTTCATAGTCAGAATATGATCCGGCCGCATCCGAGATAAACACGACAAAAAAAGTGACCAGGCCAAACTCTTCAGCCGGATCACCCCCTGGTGGCACGCGCACGCGATGTCCACCGTCATCGATAATGAAGACCGATGATCCTGAGCCAGGCGCACCATCGGGGCCGTTGGGTCGGCAGATACCCAGGCAGCGCCTGTACAACCTTGACAGGCGAACCAGAATGTCAGCAGAGCCATCACCGTAAAAATCATCAACCTTGCCCGAAACATAATGGCCCTGCTGAATACCCAGAACCGGCGTTTCATCGGCGAGTTCCCAGCCGGTAGCCGTCGATGTGGGAAAAAGATCGGGATAGTTGACGTCCAGGACCAATGGTGCACTAAATCCCGGCTGGTCTGCGCCTGGCTGAAAGTCATTCAACAGCACCACGATTTCACTGGCATCTTCAAACTCAAAGACCGGGCGGTGCGTCATGATGTCGCTTAAGCCGTCTCCGTTGTAGTCCATGACCTGCAACAGGGCTGGCGACAACAGATCACAACAGTCTCCCAACACCACAAATTCTTCACTGAGTCCATTGGGGCCAGCTAATCGCGCATGCCAGCGAACATCACCCGCTGTTTTTTTTGTAAACAGCACATCCTGATTTCCATCAGCATTGAGATCAATGACAGTCAGGGTCACCGGCAGGGCCGGATCGTCGCCGTGCGGCAAATAATACCGCTGTGTAACGGGGCTGAAATGGCCTGACTCGCTTCCCAAGGCAACAAAAAAATCAAAGTCAGATCCATTACGTTCAGTGATTAACAGGTCGGCGCGTCCATCCCCATTCACGTCACCTACAGCCAGCCCACGAAAATCATCAGTGAAAAGTGACGACGCATCAGGCCCGTGCGAAGACACCTGGTGTTCTGACTTTTGCCAGGTAAATTGCGTTGGTGCAAAACAGACTGCAAACGACTGGTCACGACACTCAGTCACAGACTGAAGCACCGACCTGCCCCATCCATCAATGCCATAGTCAAGCTGATAGCTGCGCAGGTATTTCAATGGCGATGTTTCGTTAACTCGTGAAAGAGAATCCACGCGATGTAACAAGCGGGTCTGGCTGGCGCCAACCCCGGAAACATAAGTTGTATGGGAGTCGTTACGACCAGTCTGGTACTGAAATCTCAGTTCTGCATATGGCTGCGTGCCCGCGGTTTGGTTGCCGGTGTAGTGAATCGACTCCAGCACAAAGTCGACCGGCCCTGTTGAATTTTCCGAATAGCTGAAATCAATGTAGTTGCCGGCAGTGTCTTCAACACGATTCTGTGCCCATGCGAACGCGACATTCTCAATACCCTCAACGCGAGTCTCGATTCGGGAATCATCACTGCGTCCGAATTCATACAAAACACCATCCCGATTCCATGCTTTGAAATAGCTGGGACCTGCGCTTCCAATGCCATAGGAAATCACGCGGGTATGGTCATCTCGCTCTTTTCTATATTCAGTACCGTTCGCACCGTAGGCCCCATTAATGGCCATCAGTCGTTCGCCATCCAGGCAAAAGCGGTCTTCCCCGCTGAAAGAAATACTGGATGACAGCAGGTTTCCATCCTGCTCAAAAGTCTGGGCGCAACGGCTAATCACGGAAAACCCATCAATTGACCAGCCAACCCCCAGGGGTCCGTTCCCGGCATGAATGTCGTAGGCCAGCGAAACGGAAGGAGACATCCCACCTGAACCCGGCGCGGATAAGACAGGGATGTTGTATGAAGCACCGCCAGCGGGGGAAACATCAAACTGCCCGATTGTCGCACCTGTCTCTGAGGAAGCAACAGTGGGCGTCATATCCGGAGCTGGCGCAGGTAATGGTGGCACTTCCGGATCAGCACCTCCCGGCGCACTACCGGTTACAAAAAACAAGTCGCTCACCGCCATCAGGGATGAGTTCTCAGACGCCCCCATTCTTAACTCGAATTGATATTCGCCTGCCACATCAAAAGACCAGGGAAGCTGCTCCCCTGTCATCGCAGTCCCGACCAAAGCCCGACCCCCACTTACAGTGTCGTGAACGTAGACACTCGTTTGCGGGTAGTTTCCATCGCTGTGCCAGGTCAGGTTGACCTCACATTGAGGTGTCTGCAAATCCAGTTCACAGCCTGACCCCTGAATCGATTCATACTCGATTCGATGAAAAGTGGCCACCTTGGTCAAAGGGTGAGGATAACCCGGTGAGCCTGCCACAAATTCATCTGGAGCGGTTCCACCCGGCAAATGAAAGTCTACCCAGAACTCCTCTTCTTCAAAATCAATAAAGCGACGAAAACCGTTTCGATTCTGAAGGCTTGCCGACTGATCAGAATCACAACCGTTGTTATAAAATCGAATATCTCCGGTTGTACCTGGCGCAACGCCCTCTGAAACATAGTAGAAACACAAATCTGTGTGGCCAGGAACCGGGTCGTCACCTTCTGCAATGATCCAGGATGGTTGACCATCCTCGTCCTCGAAAACAACTTCAACTGATTCGCTGATCCAGCCCAGGCCATGTGACACCAGGTAATCAAATCCGGATGGCGACTCCCACAAGCCGGAATAGTGGCTGTGGTTATCAATAGGGTCACTATCGGGCGCCACCAGCATTTCTATCGGATCGATACCCGCGATTTGTTCATGCAGAAAACTTGCACTCCAGTCAATTGTTGCAGTCGTGTCAGATTGAAAAGTAAGTGTTGTCGAGCCCACATTGGTGCGATGCCCATTCCTGGTAATCCACACAGTTCCCTGGGCATACTGGGCATTGATCGAGGTGAAAGACAACTCGGCGAAAACCGGCCGATAAATGCCACCACGTAACTCGTAGGTATACCAGAGCCCAACAAGGTCCCAGGCATCACCGTGTAATGGATGACTTTCCGGAAGAGCCAAACGGTTCTTCCAGAAAAAGCTCCACCCGTGTCCAAGCCGATTCGGATTGTGCCAGCGCCCCGGAGCGAGACTGGATGAACTGCGAATCTGGCCAACGGGCGGTTCCTTGATCACCCGACCCCCTGCAGATGGCTCGTCAATGACCAGATCAAGCCGCACAGATTTTTCTCCACAGCTTGGATAGCCGGTGGTATCCCGGGAACAAGCCTGCACCCAGAATTCATAAACACCGGGCTGTCTGCGAAAAAGGCTTGTGGTTGGATGATCCACAAAATGAATTGCTGAATCATCCTCAAAACGTTCGGTTAGCCTGAAAAAGGAGATCTGTTCACTACCTCTGACAGACCAGTGAAGATCAGCATGGCCATCCTCAGATGTAATGTTCGTTGGAATAGACCAATGCGGAATAGGAAGATTTCCGGAAATTGCCGGCGCCGGGAAAAGAACCAAACCAACAAAGATCAGTATGAATAAACGAACACAAACGGACCAATTCCCTTCACCAAAACCACCACAAAACGCACTTCCCAATAAAGACATAAATCCCCCTTAAAGTGCTCCCGGCCAACTCAGACCTGGAAAGCACAGCCCAAATAATCATCGGAGGCAGAATTGATCGAAAGGGTGACCAGGGTCTATGGGAAAAACACCCGGATTAAGCGGTTGGAGAATATTCGTACATCCCCTGGGGTTTGCGCCTTACAAAAAGACATAGATTGAGGTGATTGATGGATTTGGATTCGAATTTCATTCAATCATCGATCTTTGTAGGCTTCCCGGTAATGATCAACTGTAGTGCACCGCGCTGATTAATCAGTTTTCGATGAATCATTGAAAGCATCCTGATAGATAGAGCGGTCTTCTAATCATTCATGAGAATCGATCTATGGTTGATCAGATTCGGATCACCGCAGACATCAACTGAACAAAGTCAATTGGGGACTGCCTGATGTATGCTGAATTGTTAATGACAATGCCGAAGAAACTTTGCCGCCTGGCCCTGGCAGGACTGATGATTTCCCTGCTTCCGGGCGGTAATATTTTTGCCCAGGCCACAGAAGTCGGCCACCCAACCTTTATGAGTCCTCACTCCCGCCCAATCGCGCGGAATGGCGACCACGTGTTTGTCACCAACACCCCGTCCGATACCGTCGATGTCATCAATGCTGACAGTCTTGAAGTGGTCGCGCGGATCAGTGTAGGCATTGATCCGGTCGGCATGGCGGTGCGTCCTGATGGACTGGAAGTGTGGGTCAGCAATCACGTATCGGATTCGGTCAGCGTGATCGATACCAACCCGGCAAGCCCGACCTACCTCAAGGTCATCGCCACGGTTCAGGATTTTGATGAAGACACCGGTGCAACCAATTTTGATGAGCCGGTCGGCATTGCATTTGCGAGCAATGAAAAAGCCTACGTGGCTCTTTCTGTGGATAACGATGTCGCTGTGATTGACGTGGCCTCTCGCACGGTGACATCCCGGCTGTCGATTGCCGCCCAGGATCCGCGGGCACTGACGGTGCGTGACGGTGTTCTTTATGTCATTCCGTTTGAATCCAATAACCAGACCCAGATTTCCGGCTGCGTGCCGCCACTGGATGGTGAGCTTTGCACTTTCGATGCCATCGAGCACGTGGTCAGTAACAACAATGTTCTTTCAACCAACATCACGGTGGATATCGTCAAGAACCCAGGCATGCCGGATCGGGATCTGTTCGCTTTCGACACGGCAACAGACCAGTCACTCGGTGTTTTCAGCACCGCAGGCACGCTGCTTTATGGTCTCGCGGTGGGCTCGGACTTCAATGTCTACATCGCCCAGGCCGATGCGCGCAATGATGCCAATGGCAAAGCGGGAACCCTCAATCATGGCCTGGCGGAGATGGACAACCGGCCTTTCTTCAACCGCGTCACGCACCTGGATTGCAGCGGCAGTCTTTGCATTCGAAACTTTTTTGAGCTTGAACCCATTCCGCCGCAACAACCGGCTTCCGGAATGGCGCTGGCAACACCTTTTGCGATCCAGATTAGCGAGGACGACTCGACCCTGATCGCCTCTGCAGCCAGTTCCGATAAAGTCTTTACTGTAGACACCGGGTCCGGCACGGTGCTTGGCCGGGTTGATGTGGGTTCCGTGCCGCGCGGAATTGCGCTCGAATCAGATTCTGAAGGTGCACCGAGCACAGCCTGGGTGCTAAATGCTGTCGACAATACAGTATCCGTTCTGGATGTCTCCAATCCGGCCAACCTTCAGGTCACGGCCACGGTAACTCTGGAAGATCCCACGCACCCCGTGGCCAAACGTGGTCGAAAGGCATTTCATAATGCCAACGCTTCAACTACCGGTACGTTTTCCTGTGAAAGCTGCCACCCTGATGGCCACACAGATCAATTGCTCTGGGTGCTCGATACACCATTGTGCAGTGTTCCCGGCTGCACCCAGATTCCACCGCGGATCACCATGCCGGTGCGCGGCCTGCGTGACACCTGGCCATTTCACTGGGATGGCATTCCCGGTGATCCGTATGGCGGCATCAATACCGCCAGCATCACGGCCGTCCAGCCAGCCAACTGTGATGATGAGCAACCTGAAACCTGCACCCGAAACCTGGTTGATGGCAGCCTGGGTTCGACCATGTGCGAGGTTGGCAATTGCCCCACCAACGATGAGGGCAAGCCTGGCGCATTGTCACAAGCCGAACGTGATGACCTTGCCGCTTTCCTTCTGAGTGTGCCCTACCCGCCGGCACCCAGCCGGCCCTATGACAATGTCATGACCCAGACTGCTGAAGATGGCTTCAGGGTGTTTCATATTGAGGGCGTTGTGCGCCCCAATGAGCCAGGGCCGCAGCCTAATGTATGCGGTCGCTGTCACCGTTTTCCATTCCTGATCAGCACCAATTCACCAGGCACAGGAATGGACGCCCCCACATGGCGAGGTGCTTATGATCGCTGGCTGGTTCTCCCGCAGGGTCGCACCAACCTGGCTGACTTCCTCACCCCGATCCAGCGAAACAATGGCATCCCGGAACGCACCATGTGGGTACGCGACGGACCGACCTTTGAGCCGGTCTGGAACATGATCACAGAGGGCAGTACAGGACATTCCGGCAGTTTTGCCAGGCAGGTAACGCTCAACCAGGCCTCAGTCGACAATGACCTCACCACGGACCTGCTGGATGCGCTCGAATTGTCAGCCTCGGAAGGGGCCATCATTCTCCACGGCGAGGGTGTGCTGGTTGATGATGGCGAGACTTCAGAAATCACTCTGCAATACGATGCGCGAAGAAGCGGTGGCGTGTATTTCGACACTGCAGATTCGCGCCTTACATTCACCCGCGCCAATCTTGTGAACAAAGCAGACAATGGTGAGTTTGTCGGCACGTTCACCGGGCAAATGGGTGTTCGGGGAGACCTGGATAACCCTCAACCGGGCTTATGGACACAGAGCCTCCAGTTTCAAACAGGCAATGTATCGTTTCCGGTCATTTCCGGTGACAACACAACCCTGAGGATTTCAGGAAGGCACCTTCAAAAGGGCACTGCATTCTATGTCAATGGACGCCGCGTGGCCGCCGATGTCCGGTGCGTCGATGGTGAATTTCCGGAGTGCGTGGGTGAGCGCATTGATGTTCGCCTGGCAGAACTGCCACAGCCTTCTGATGTGTACTTCCTGCAGGCACAGAATCGTCATGGCCTTTTCAGCAATGATTTTATTTTCAGCACCAACGGGTCTGGTGAAGACAATTGCCCCAAAATTCCGAATCCCGGGCAGGCCGACAGCGATGAGGATGGCACTGGCGACCGATGTGACGATGATGCCTATGATTTTGAGATCAATGCAGGCATCAGCGGCAACTGGTATGACCCTGAACACGATGGTGAGGGCTGGTTCGTCGAAATACTCAACGAGACGCAGGCCCTGGTCTACTGGTTCACCCATACCCCACCAGGGGTGGATCAGCCAGCGACCCAGGCCTGGATCGGCGGTATTGGTGAAATCCAGGGATCCAGCATCGTGGTTGAATCCGCTTCAACCGAGATCACCAGTGGCCCTTCCTTTGGCCCGGAATTCGATCCTGAGCGCGTGATTCGCCGGACCTGGGGCAAATTTGTACTCAGCTTTGAAGATTGCAACAAGGGCGTGATGTACTACCAGGCACAAGATCTGGATTACGGCAGTGGCAGCCTTGACCTTACCCGCCTCACCAGCCTTGGCAACCTGGGCTGTGAAGATGCCATTGAGCCTCCACTAACGCCTCCTGCCGAGGGGTTCGTGGTCACCCCGGTTGTCAGCGGCGCCTGGTTTGACCCGAGCCATGATGGCGAAGGCTGGCTACTTGAGATCCTGCCTGATGGCCGTGCCCTGGCGGCATGGTTCAGTTACGACCCCCAGGGCAAACAGGCATGGTTCTACAACGTCGGCAGTGTCGAAGGTGACACCATCACATTTGAGCTGCTGTTGCCGTCAGGTGCTGATTTCGGGCCAGGTTTCGACAGTGATGCAATGAATTACCCGACCTGGGGCACAGTCACTTTTACATTCTCCGACTGCAACACAGCCGCCGTGAATTACGCATCAGAGATTGAAGGATATGGAAATGGAACCCTTGAGGTATCACGCCTGACTCAGTTGTCAGGCTTGGCCTGCCCCTGAGCTTATTGGTCGCTTTCCAGGTCAGGTTGATGGTTTCGTTTCGGTCTTGGGTTAGCCTCGAAGAAAGCCTCGAACGGAACCGGATCCATCGCACCCGGAGGCAATCGTTGCGCCAGCAAATCGAACTTTTGTTCTGTCACGGCCAGAGTACGCAGTTCAAGATCAGGCCGGTTTACCTTGAGCAGATCAAATGATTCCTGCGCCAGGTGGTCGCTGTGCTGAAGCAGGAAATATACGATCTCGCTGGACATGTGGGAGGCTACCAGCCGATCTCGGGCACCCCAGAAGTCATATCCCTCTGCCACTGATGAGACGTCAAATTCAACACCCTCACCAACATAACCGAGACCTTTCAGGGTATTCATCTCGTCTTCCTGCACCACCTGATCTAGCACGATCTCACGATTGGGCAGGACTACATCAGAATAATCAGCAACTGATTTCAAAGGCTGGCTTTCAAAAAATTCGGGACGAATCAGGTTTGTCGCGATCTGCCCGGGTAGATTGCCGGCAACAGGCAGACCCAGCAGGGCTGCCATGGTCGGGGCAATTTCCATGATGGTCAGACCCTCGATCTGCCCGGGCTGGATGTCCGGTCCATGCGCCATGATCACTCCGTCAGGACGGTGATCACCCGTCAGGAATTCGACTCGTTTGAATTCACTGTTCATTTTTCTTGCCGAGGCACGTCCGAAGCCATGATCGGAAACAATCACCATGTTGGCCTGTCCATCCCAGGCTTCCAACAACTCGCCAAGTGCCCTGTCGACAAAGCGATAGGTTTGTTTCACTGATTCACCAAACCATGCCAACTCTTCTGCAGTCGGCGGATTTTCGTACACATCCGGGTCGTAATATTTCCACAAGGAGTGTGAAACGATATCCGGGATACGGTAATAAGTGATAAACAGATCAGTGGGCTGTTTCGACAGATCTTCAGTGGCGCGACGCAAAAATTCATCCCTGATGATTCTGCGGTCGAGGCTGCGCTCCACAACGGCAGCAGCCGCTGATTGGTAAGGGGAATCCGGGTCATCTGCCTGGGCCCGGTCAACATCCCAGCCAAAATAAGTCGACCAGATCCTTTTGCGAACATCCTCATTGAGCAATGCCTGGTAACGCCGGGAATCAAGATCAATTGCATCGGGCGGATAAATCGAACCCTCAATCCATGTGGGTGCCTGCGATGAAACCATGACGCCATTGATTGGCTCTGGCGGATGAGAAACGAAATAACCTATGACTGTCGATCGAAGGCCATAATGATCTGCGATGTTCCACAAGGCGGGAACCTGCCTGAGTTCAGACGTGACCGGCCTTCGCGCGCCCTCATCACCAAAAGGAAAGACGTGATCCAGCACTCCATGCTCCCGGGCAAAATGTCCGGTGGCGAAGGTTGTCCAGACCACGGGAGAGGTTTCCATCCCGTTATTGATCAGGTGCCCCCAGGCACCTTCATTCTTAATCCTGGCAAAATTCGGCAGTTCCCCATCGCCAATCATCTGGTTGATGATTTGCCATTCGGCTCCGTCTATTCCTACCAGGACGGTTGGTGTTTCTGCCTGTTTTCCGCAGGCCGCAGTCAACAGGAGGCAGATTGGGATCAGCCAGATATTTCGCATAAAGGGATCAGGTACAAATTGGGGATGTCATTATGCATCAATCATGACTGTTTCAACAGCCACAATCGGCATCAATAACCGTTACGATATAGGACATGAGCGCAGCCAAAATCAACTGGGACGAGGGTCCGGATGGCGAACTGAACCTGATTTTGGCAGGCGACTGGCTGCTGGCCAGCAGCCTCCCCTCTGTTGAGGGCTTCAAAAAGCGATTGGCCAATACGCCCGTGCCCGCAAAGCTGAGATTCCAGACCGAGTCCCTTGAAGACTGGGACAGCGCGCTTGTCACCAACCTGATCGGGCTGATGCGGACTGCCCGGGACCTTGGTATCGAGGTTGATGGTTCCGGGCTGCCCGAAGGGGCTCGGCGCCTACTCAAACTGGCTTTCGCGGTCAAGGAGCGTGAGGGCGCCAGGAAATCTGTCCGCGAAAAAGGCTTTCTTGAGAAAATCGGAAGGCTCGTTCAGGAGTCCCTGGAAGACTTCAATGACCTGTTGAAATTTACCGGGGAACTGGTCCTTTCGATGGGCCGGTATTTACGTGGAACGGCCACGTATCTTCGTTCCGATCTTGTCCAGCACATCCAGGAAGCCGGTGTCGAAGCCCTTCCCATTGTCAGCCTGATCAGTTTTCTGATCGGGATGATTTTCGCGTTCGTCGGCGTCATGCAGCTTCAGACTTTTGGTGCGGGGATCTACACGGCCAACCTGGTTGCGATTGCCATGGTCCGCGAAATGGCGCCGATCATGACTGCAATCATCATGGCAGGCCGCACCGGTGCCTCCTATGCCGCGCAAATCGGAACCATGAAAGTCAATGAGGAGGTTGATGCACTTACGACCCTGGGCATGAATCCCATCGATTTCCTGGTAACACCGCGCATGATTGCCCTGGTGGTCATGATGCCCCTGCTTACGATGTATTCAAGTTTGCTGGGGATCATTGGTGGCACATTCGTGGGTATTTCAATGGTTGATGTCACACTTGTTCAGTATGTGCACCAGACCGTCGATGCCATTGGCCTGAATACTGTTTTTGGTGGTTTGTTCAAAAGCGTCGTTTATGGAAGCCTGGTCGCATTGGCCGGTTGTCAGCAGGGCATGGCCTGCGGGGGCAGCGCCATGGCAGTCGGCCAGGCTACAACGAAAGCCGTGGTGATGGGGATTGTCCTGATTGTCATCAGCGCTGCCACACTGACCGTGATTTATATCAACCTGGGTATCTGAAGTGAGCGAAAACCAACCACATATCGTTGCTGAAGACCTGACCCTGGCCTACGGGGATTTCCTGATTCAGAGGGATCTGACCTTCAAGGTCAATCGCGGCGAGATTTTCGTCATCATGGGCGGCTCAGGCTGTGGCAAAAGCACGCTACTTAAAGCAATGATCGGGCTAAAATCACCAGATAAGGGCGATGTGTATTACAACGGCAACTCGTTCTGGGGCATGAATGAACAAGAACGCGAGATCGCCAAGCGCCAGTTCGGAACCCTCTTCCAGGCCGGGGCGTTGTGGAGTTCGATGACCCTGTCTGAGAACATCGGGCTCGCACTGAACCAGTACACTGACCTGAACGCAAGCGAAATTCGGGAGATTGCTGCATACAAGCTGATGCTGGTCGGACTGACAGGCTTCGAAGACTATTATCCGAATGAAATTTCCGGAGGCATGAGAAAACGTGCCGGATTGGCACGGGCCATGGCGCTTGATCCTGAAATTCTGTTTTTTGATGAGCCTTCAGCCGGTCTTGACCCGATCAGTGCCAAGTTGCTGGATGACCTGATCATGGAATTGCGCGACAGCCTTGGCACCACCGTTGTGATCGTGACACATGAGCTGGCCAGCATATTCGCCATTGCGGACAACTCGATTTTTCTCGACGTCGACACCAAAACCCAACTTGCCACGGGCAACCCTTCCGACTTGCGTGATAATAGTGATAGTTTCGTGGTACGAAACTTTCTGAAACGCGGATTGGAAAAGACAACAGAGCCATGAGCCCCAGATAATATGAACCCAGAAATATGAGCCCAGGAAAATGAGCAAGAAGTCCAGTCCGACCCTGATAGGCGGCTTTGTATTTGGCGCGATCATTCTGATTGCCACAGCAGTGGCCCTGTTTGGCGGGCGGGAATTTTTTTCCCAGAGGCTCGAATACGTTGCTTATTTTGACGAAGCAACCAAGGGATTGCGGGTCGGCTCCAACGTCACCATGAATGGAGTACGCGTGGGTTATGTTTCTGACATCACCCTGCTGGTCGACCAGTCCACTTACCAAACACTAACCATGGTGACCATTGAAGTGCTTCCTGAAGACCTTGTCATGACTGATTTCGGAGAAGTGGTACAAACCCTGGCAAGACGTGCAACCATTGGACACGACAACCTGATCGATGAAGGCGGGCTGCGGGCGCAGCTTGAAATGGAAAGCTTTGTAACCGGGTCGCTGATTGTTTCACTCAATTTGCTACCGGAAACTGAAGCCATATTCCGAGGCTTTAACCCGCCCCATCACGAAATTCCAACGGTCCCTTCAAGTACGCAGGCATTTTTTGCAAAGATCAGGGAATGGGCAGAAAAAGTGGGCGAGGATTTTGATCTTGAAATGATCGCACATCGAGTCACTAACATCCTCCGGGGGCTCGATGAACTTTCAAATTCAGAAGATCTGCGCGCCACGATTGCCGGGCTGAACGAATTCGTCAACGATGACCAGACCCAACAGCTGATGGCCAACGCAAATGCAGTGCTCGGCGATATTCGGGCCGTTGCGGCAGAAGCGAATGAGCTGCTGCGCAATACAGATGGCAACATCGGGGCACTTGCCGACGATATTCGGCCGCTGATCAAGGATCTCCAGGATGTGATGGTGCAGGCCGAAGACACACTGCTCGCAGCAACGAACCAGCTAAAAGGTGATTCGATCCAGATGTACCAGCTCCAGTCCACCCTGGAAGAGGTTGAAAATGCGGCACTGTCACTTCGCGAGTTTTTTGACCTGCTGGAACGCAATCCCGAATCACTTATCAGTGGTAAAAAATAGAGCATAAACAGAGGAACACCTGTGAATAGTTTTTTGAGACTGTGCGTCGCCCTGCTGGCCATCCTGGTTGCTTCATGCGGTACTTCCCCTCCGGTTCACTATTACAACCTCGAAGCGCCTGTAGTCACCGGAACGGCTGACGGTCCGGATGCAACCATGGTGGGCATGGGACCCTTCCGGATACCCGAATATCTTAAGAAATCACGAATCGTTACTCGTGGTGCCGGTACAGAAATCCTCATCAATGAACAGGCCCGGTGGGCCGAGCCATTGAACAGGGCCATCCATCGTGTCCTGGCAGCCAACGTGGACCAGCAAATGAGCGATGTGATCGCCGTTGCCTATCCTTACCTTGAAACCATAGAAATCGACTACGCGGTGCTTGGCCAGGTCGAAAGATTCGACAGCGATCAGTCAGGCAGGGTTTTGCTGGTGGTTCAATGGGGTGTGGTCGATGAGACTCGACATCCCCTGATTATTCCCCAACGATCCAGTTATGAATCTCGCGCGAGCGACCCGAATGACCCGGATCAGATCGCCCGCGCGATGAATGATGCCCTGAACCATTTCAGCCAGGACATTGCAGGCCAGCTGAAAAAAGCGCTCGCAGACTAAAACTCACTCCGTCACGAGGCAACTGCCGCACCGATTGCTGCCACGTGGCGGTGGTCTGTGCCACAGCAACCACCCAGTACTGCGATGTTGGGGAACAGTTTTCGCAAACGACCATTCAGGAAGCCAAACTCCTTTGGATCACCCGAGTCGAGCTCGGTTGCTTCATCCAGCTCTTCATGGCTGCAGCGGGAAGCGTTGGCTCGAATGCCCCGAATCCTCCTGGTCCAGGCAGCTTTTCGGTCAAGCGAATCGCTGAAATGATCCGGATGGGCGCAGTTGACCATGAAGTAAGCCGCTGCGCTGTCGGTCGCAGCATCCACTTGCTCAATGGCATCGCCCAGGGGTTGTCCACTCGGAAGTTTTCCGTCGGTTTCAGTCGTAAAACTGATAGCAACCGGCATCTGGTGCTGACGGGCTGATTTCACGATTCCTATCGCCTCTTCAGCATGGGTCATGGTGACGGCGCTGACCATATCTGCCCCGGTTTCAGCAAAAACCCCGATCTGCGCACGATGGTACTCAGCTGCCTCCTCCGGGCTCATCAACTCGCTGGCAACATAGCCGTCACCTCGTGGTCCGATGTTGCCACTGATGACGATCGGCTCAATGCGTTCCTGGTATTCATTGCGTAACTCTTCCATCAATCGAATTGAATCGCGGTTGATATTGGCCAGCTGCGAAGCGCTGTATCCAAGCTCTGTTGCCCAATCGCTATTGGCTCGCCAGGTCGGACTCTCAAGGACAAATCCAAATCCCGCCTCGACCGCAATATCTGCGTACTTTCGATAGTAGCGACGCAGCACCGATCGGCCTGCCCGGTCGGCGAGCAAACCAAATGCTGCAAAGCATGGCAGATCAATGCCCTCGTCAAACACCAGGGTTGTTTCCAGTCCACCATCGGTGAGCATGACACCGCCATCAAGCTGAGGTAATGCGTTGCGATAAATACTCATTTTTATACTCCTGCGTTTTCTGCGGCCAGGCCATTGCCTGAAACCGGTTGTTGTCGGGGAGAGGTGACATCCTGAAATGCCAGCATCTCGACAATGGGTTCTGAGCTGCCAAGGTAGAAACCATGTTCAGCCTGGAAACCCTGTGGGTTACGAAACGTGCCGAAAACAATGTCCCACAGCGGCAGATCCGAGTAGTTGTAGCGGTGAATATTCCTGCCATGGTGAAGGCTGTGACTTTCAGGCCGCTGGATGATGTAACCCAGCCAGCGTGGGGTGCGAATATTCATGTGCTGGAACATGGCGTTGAAAGTCAGGAACAATGCACCCAGAACACCTGCCTCGACCGTGAGCCCCAGCAGTGGGAAAAAGACCAGGCTGCCGATCGTCGTAAACAGGAAAGCATCGACCGGATGCATGTAATAGGCACCGAATGCATCAAAACTCTCAGCGCTGTGGTGCATCTGGTGCCCCGCACGCCACAACCAGTCCCATTTGTGTGCCAGGCGGTGATACCAGTAGTGGATCAATTCATAGACCAGGACACCAACAGCAAAGCCACCCCAGATTCCAAGGCCACTGCCATCAATCAAATGGAAATCGCCCAGCAATGTGCCCCAGAAGGCTGCCACCCACCCAGCCCAGTAGAAAATTGCGATCGTGACCAGCGTTCCCCGAAACCGCCACAGGCGGGTGGAGTCGTGTTTACGGCCACGAATCGCCCAGTCAAGAATAATCAGGCCTGGAATCAGGCCAATGGTTAAATAGCCGAGTAAGTCATACATGGTTACATCCTCTCATTCTGATAAAAGCTTTCTGCTATTACCCTGAAAGGCGTAACTATTGATGGAACATTGTTCCCTTGCTTGTTACATCGGTGTGTACCGGCAATAACTTCCTGTTTTTACAGTGTTTTCAAGATAGCGGCCAGCACCCGGAATTTGTTGATCAATTCTATTGATCGCATCTTTTATACGCCTGCGCACATTGACACGTGCTCTTTCCGCAGCCTTTGCCTGCGGTCGCTCACGCCCGCCCAGTCCGAAAGCACGGGATAATTCCCGGCTGATGAATTCGAGTTCATCGCGAACCGATTCAGCACGTGGTGTGTCACCCATCTGCATGGCGTCTTCAAGTTCTTCCTGAAGTTCACTCACACGTTTCTGATAAGCCTGACGTGCATCCTGGTCCAGTGCGGGGCCCACATCGCCTTCAGGAATGACTGCACCAGTCCCATCGCCACTGAGTTCCAGGACATGGATATCTCGGTCAGGACGTTCCGCCAGAATGGCCAGCATGGCGAGCCCTTTGCTGCTCTTGACCACGGCACCGGACCCATCCAGTGAAACCTCGTAGACATCGCCAACATCACGAATACTGAACCTTGTTTCACCGGATATGCATTGCTCATCACTGGTCTGTGAATCATCCGATGGCATCCCACGTTCAGTCCGCATCTCAAGCACTGAAAGTAGTTCCTGCGCCATTTCAGAATGTAAATTGGCACCCTCCCGATCACCAACTTCCGTGGCCAGTTCTGCCAGCGCCTGGTGAACCCTGGCAACGTAGGGACGCGACGACATTCGACCGGCAATCTCGAGGGCCTGTTCGAGGAATTTCCGGGCCTCCTCATGTCGACCAAATGCTTTTGCGATTCGCCCTAACTGAAGCGCCACCGGCCCGCACCAGCCACTGCCAAGCAGACCGGTAGTCGCACAATCTTTACGATACCCAAGCAAGGCATCAAACGCCCGACTGGTCAGATCGAGATCATCGGCAAGTAATGCCAGTTCAGAAAGGGCGACAATTGAAAAACGATCATTTCCGGCAAACGTTCGGTTGATAAAAACCTGGTTTGATATCTGGCTGCGAGCATCACCCGGTCCCTTTGCCGTGTAGATATCAATGATGGGTTGCAGAAAAAATTTGGCTTCCGCCATCGCGCCGGAACAGGCAGCATCCAGTTGAGACTGGATTTCACTCATCGGCGTTGCATCATCAGACTCCCAGTCGCACAGGATGGAGAACCGTTGTATCGGTATGGTCACACGGGCTTCAAGATCATCGATTCGCCCCGCCTCAAGTTCGGCCTTGTCCAACAAGCGTGATGCATCGGCGAAGCGGCCTTCCATGGTTGCCTGCATGGCCCTGACCGAATGGGCACGCCACATATAGTGTGGCAGCGCGATTCTGCCTGCAATTCCCACGCATGATTCAATTGCCCGATCAAACTCCTCCCTGTCCGCCAACTCTGCAGCATCAATCAACAGGCGCAGATTGGAGCGAAACTGAAACGGTATATCACCGCGCGCTTTGGCCAGGGAAAGCACTTCCTGGTTGAGGGCAAGTCGCTCCCTGGTCGGGCCAAAATCCATCAGCGCTGCAATCGCATACCTCATCACGTTGTACAAGACATCTTCGTTATCACATGCTCGGGCTTCTGAGATGGCCTCGCGGGCCATGTCCATCGGCTCAGCCGGGTTGACCGCGGGTTGCAACGCTGCAGCAAGCCGCGCTTTGACGCGGGCACGACAGGGATCATCCCTGGCCATGGATGTCTCAAGGCATTCCCGCAGCATATTGATCAGGGTTTGATCCACTGACGCAACGATAATCGCACCGCCATAAGTCAGGGCCGCGATGGACATCATTGCCGAATCTTCAAGGGTTCGAGCAATCTCGAAAGCTTCACAACACCGTGCATGGCCACCTTCAATGTCACCAGCAAGCAGCATGGCTTCGGCACATTCGATCAACAATCGACAACGATCTGACGGATCAAACCTGGGGCCTTCCCCGAATGTATTGATCGCGGTATTCAACATGCTTGCCGCAGCATCGAAGGCGAGCACTGCGTTGGCCCTCTTTGCAGCGTGACGCCAGGCCTCGATGGCTTCATCGCGGTGATCCGGACCCGCTGCCGCGAGGTGCGAAGCCAGGACGGACCAGCCATCTGCATCGCCACGGGAAATTTTCTCTTTCAGGGCCTGTGCATATTTCAGATTGAGTGCGTTTCGTTTTTGACGCGGCAAATCACGATAAAGCACCTCCCGATAGAGCACATGTGAAAATTCATATTCGTTCTGAGACGAACCAAACAGGATTCCGGCCTCGATTGCAGAATCGAGCGATGCTGGCACCCAGTCAACTGGCTCTCTGAGTATCAGGACAAGCTCATCCGAGGTGAAAGCCTTACCCAGGACAGAAGCATGTGCGAGCAGCTCTGCATCACCTTGTGGCAAGTACCCGATTTGTTGACGTATTACCTGCTCGATTGTTGCCGGAAGAGATTGCGTCAGATCCTTACTGCTTTCGGGCCGATCCAACAAGCCCACTAACTCATGAAGGAACAACGGGTTACCAGATGTAATCTCAAACCACTCCTGTAACACGTCATCTTGCGGAGCTGATCCTGTGCGGGACTCCATATATCGGGCAACATCTCTGCGGCCGAGGCGGGAAAGACGCAAGACTGTTGCATCACGCTCTATCAATGAAAGGGATTCGGAAACTTCAGTAGAACGGGCTTCAATTTCGCGAAATGTCCCTATCACCAGTATTGGCATCGAGGTAATGTGACGCGCCAGGTAATGCAGGAGCTTGAGGCTGTCCTGGTCTGAGGCATGCAGATCTTCAAAAATCAGGATCAGATTTGACTGCGCAGATACACGTGCCAGCATCATTCGAACTGAATCAAGCAACATGAACTTTGCCTGGTCAGGCTGAAGCTCAGCCGCAGACTGATCGCCGACCTGAAACTCAGGCACAAGCAACGACAATGAACTGCGCTCAGAATCAGTCAGTTCCCAGTCATCAACCAGCGACCGCAGCAACTGCGTCCATGGCCAATAGGCGGGAGCACCACCAGCTTCCCAGCAAAAACCCCAGTAGCTGGATACGTCGTTTGCCTTTGCTTTTGCGGCGGCATGCCTGGCCATCGTGCTCTTTCCGATCCCAGGTTCTCCTGAACACAACACCACGCTACCCTGCCCCATGATGAGCTTCTCAATTGCGTCCTCTATGGTCTCGATTTCAGTTGTTCGACCGACCAGGGATTCAGGTGTGGTTGTAGCTGTCATGATGTGATCTTGTTATTCAGGATCAATACACCAGAATTGCATATGCTGTCAGGGTTTCAGGTGCCGTTCAAAAAAATCCGTAATCTGGCTGTAGACATGCACCCGGACGTTTTCACCCACCAGGCTGTGTTTTCCACCAGGGTATGTCATCAGATCGAATGGAATCGCGCTCTGTTGCAGGTTTTCCATCAAACGGGTGGTGTGTGAAAACAGCACATTGTCGTCTGCCATTCCGTGAATCAGCAGCAATGGGTCTTCCAGGTTACTTGAATAAGTCAAAACATCACCCAGGCGATACACCTCAGCATCATCCTGCGGTGTGCCCATGTAGCGCTCCGTGTAGTGGGTGTCATAAAGCGCCCAGTCCGTTACCGGCGCCACGGACGCGCCGGCAGCCAGTGCCCCCGGCTCCTGCATCAGCATCATTAACACCATGTAGCCGCCATAACTCCAGCCAAAAACCCCAATCCGATCAGGATCAACGTACGACTGCTGCTTCAGCCAATCAACGGCATGCAACTGGTCAGCGACATCCAGCACACCCAGCTTTTTATAAACCGGCTCCTGGAATGACTTGCCATAATGTTCCACGCCGCGATTATCGACTGTAAACACCAGGTATCCCAACCGGGCCCAGTACTGTTCAACCAGGACTCGACGACCCCAGGAATCGGTCACCAACTGGCCCGTCGGGCCGCCATATACATAAACGATTACGGGATACTGCTCTTCGGGATTAAATCCGGGCGGCTGGGTGATTTGCCAGTACATTTCTTTGCCATCAGGCGCAGGCAATGTGCCGCGAATGGTCTGGCCATGTTCATCAAGGTATGCGGCATAGGGATGACCGCGCCTGATCGCATTCTCGCTCAGCCAGGCAATGCGATTACCACCAGCATGGTTGATGCTGACCTGTGCTGGTTGATTTCGACTGGAAAACGAGTCAACGAACACCTGGCCGTTGGTCGACATATCGATGGCGTGGGTACCGGCACGCCGGGTTATCAGTTCAACTTCACCCCCCGAGAGTGGCACGCGGTAGAGGTGTCTTTGCGCCGGGCTTTCCCTGGTTGCTGAAAAATAAACCCAGCCATTGGATTCATCTATCGCTTCCAGCTCGGTGACTTCCCAGTCTCCGCGGGTCAGCTGACGAATGACTTCACCATTCAAGTAATACAGGTAGAGATGTCGAAAACCAGATCGCTCTGATGACCAGACAAAACCCTGGGTCTGTTTCAGAAATTTCAGATCCTTGTGGAGGTTGATGAACGTGTCCTCGTTCTCGACAAACAATTCATTGTGTTCTCCGGTCGAAACCTCGAAGGCCAGCAATTCCAGGGTTTTCTGGTCACGGCTCTGGCGCTGAACGGCCAACTTCTCGCTGTCAGGAAACCAGTTCACACGCGGAATGTAATAGTCAGTATCGGCACCCAGCGGCATTTCGCGGGTCTCGCCGCTTTCCACGTCGGTCACAAACAGCGTGACCACGGCATTCGATGTCCCGGCTGCAGGATAGCGCTGCTCGTAGACGATAATTTCCGAACCCAGAACCTCGTAACGCTTTTCAACCTGCACCGGTGAATCATCAACCCGCAACCAGGCAATCATGCTTTCATCAGGAGACCACCAGTAGCCTGTATCACGGTCCATTTCCTCCTGGGCCACAAATTCAGGCATGCCATTGCTGATGAGTCCCTCGCCATCGGTGGTCAGTGCACGCTCCTGGCCGCTTTCCAGGTTGACAACAAACAGGTCCTGGTCGCGGATAAAGGACACATACTGACCGCCTGGCGAGAGCTTGGCGTCTGTCTCAAAAGCTTCAGACTCAGTCACTCGCTGAACGCCCTGTTCAGCCAACGTATAGAGATAAACATCACCACCCAATGGAAACAAAATGGCGCTGGCATCAGCGGTCCACTGGTAATTGACTATCCCTGAAAACTGGGCAATACGCTGGCGCTCCCGTCGCGCTTTCTCCTCGTCAGAAAGCTCACCTTCTTCAGGCAGGATGTCGACTGAATCAACCAGCAGCCGGACCTCTTCGTCTTCAATATTGAATTCCCACAGGTCGAGACGAAACTGGTCTGACTCCTTGCCGCGCAGGAAAGTCACGCGACTGCCATCCGGCGCAACTTCAAGATTGCGAGGCTGAGTCCCGTCGAGAGGCGGGCTTGAGAAGATTCGCTCCAGTGTCAATTCATCTGCAGCGACAGGCGTCATGGTTAACAGGGAAAAATAACCTGCGATCAGTAAGCAGCTGAATAAAAGCTGTTTACATGAATCAAATGCCTGTGTTTTTTGTGCATCAATACAACCGGTTTTTTGTGTCATTTGTCTAACCTAGCATATGTACCAGCTGTATCACTGCCTGAAATCCTTTAATCGAAGCCTGCTTGTCGCTATTCTTAACGGCTCGCCAGCTGTCGGCTGAAGAAAAAATCAAGGATCCATCATGTCGAAAAAAATTGTCCCCTGTTTGCTAGGCCTTCTTATTTTGATCACTGGCACAGCATCGGCCGAAGGCACGAAGATGTTGCGCCACCCTGATATTCATGGCGATCGGGTTGTATTCAGCTACGCCGGTGACCTGTGGCTTGCACCACTGGACAACAGCGAACCTGCAAGGCGGCTCACTTCCCATCCTGGTCTGGAGCAGTTCGCAAAGTTCTCACCGGATGGAAACCAGGTGGCCTTTACCGGCCAGTACCGTGGTGACGATCAGGTTTATGTCATCGATGTCGATGGCGGCGCCCCGCAACAATTGACTTACTATCCCTCGGCCGGCCCCCTGCCAGCGCGCTGGGGCACTGAAAACCAGGTCTATGACTGGTCCCCTGATGGGTCAAAAGTCGTTTTTCGTTCGCTGAGGCACTCTGCCAAGGACTATCGTTTGTTCACGGCATCAAGCGATGGAGGCCTGCCAGAGCCCCTGCCAATGCCAAGAGCCGGTTCAGGCGTCTACTCGCCTGATGGCAACTCAATGATGTATTCACCCCTGTATCGTGATTTCAGAACCTGGAAGCGTTACCAGGGTGGCTGGGCACAGGATCTTTACGTGTTTGATCTGGCCAATAACACTGCACGCCAGGTCACCAGCGATGCACGCACTGAGCGTGATCCCATCTGGCAGAACTCAGGAATGTATTTCGTTTCTGACCGAAGCGGAACACTCAACCTGTATCGCCTTGAAGAGGGTGGCTCATGGCAGGCTGTGACCGAGGAAGACACCTGGGACATCAAGTGGGCCAGTGGTGATGGCGAGTCCCGCATTGTTTACGAGGTTCAAGGACAAATTGGACTTTACGACGCCGAGTCCGGAACCAGTCAGCGTTTGACGGTTCGTGTGCCGGATGATCAGGTGCGCCGCATTGCGCGTCGTATCAACGTCAAGGGTCAAATGGAAGACTTCGACGTTTCTCCGGACGGAACCCGGGTGCTGGTCACTGCACGTGGCGACATTTTCTCGGTGCCGGTTGAGCATGGTGTTACCCGCAACCTGACGCAGCGTGGAGATGCGCATGACCGCGAGGCCGCATGGTCTCCGGATGGCAAGTGGGTTGCATTTATCAGTGACCGAAGCGGAGAAGAACAGCTTTATGTGGTCGATCAAATGGGTGGTGAAGCCAGGCAGCTTGGGAATGTGAACACTGCCCGCCTTTACCGACCCATCTGGGCACCAGACAGCTCAGCCATCGCATTTTATGACCACACCGGAAAGATCCATGTTGTCGAAATGGACGGTGACATGTCCATGGCATTCGACAGCACCCTGGGCGTTGAAACCGATTACGAATGGTCTCCCGATTCAAAATGGCTGACCTTCTCTGTCCAGGCCCAGTCGGGTAACCAGGCGATTCGTTTATGGTCTCGAGAAAACGACTCACTTGTTGAAGTAACAGACGGATTCTTCAATGAATACAGCCCCGTTTTTGGTGCTGACGGCAAACACCTGTATTTCATGAGCAACCGCGAGTTTGCGCCCCAGATCGGCCAGTTCGAATGGAATTATGTGGTCAGTCGCAGCATTGGTATTTTTGCCCTGGCACTGAATGAAGAATCGGGAAACCCCTTTGCACCACGCAACGACGAGGTCAAACAGGAAGCTTCTGACGAAAAGGACAACGGTGATGAGGAGGGAGAAAAAGAGTCTGCTGTAGAGATCGACTTCGAGGGCTTGTCAGAGCGCCTGATTCGGGTGCCAATTGATGCAGACAACATCGGAGGGTTTCACCCACTCAAGGACAAAATTCTGTACATGACATCCGGCCCCTTCTTCTATGGCAGGGATTCCGGCCAGAAGACGGTGATTCATGCACTGGATCTGAAAACCCGGGAATCGAGCGAAATTGTCTCTGATGTCTCCAGCCCTGCTGCTTCCGAGGATGGCGTCTACCTGGTGGTCAGCAAGAACGGAACACTGCAACGCTACAAGATCGCAGACCCCAAGGATCCGACAACCATCAGCCTCGACAATCTTTACGTCACGCGCACGCCAGCGGTTGAATGGGAAGTGATATTCGATGAGGTGTGGCGCCGCTACCGCGACTACTTTTATGTACGCAATATGCATGGGTACGACTGGGAAGCACTGCGTGATCGCTACAAGCCCCTGCTTGAAGATGTTTCAACGCGCGAAGACCTCAACACCCTGATGGGCGAAATGATTGCCGAACTGAACGTTGGTCATGCCTATGTTCAAGGCGGTGACCTGCAGGCTCAGCCGCGTTCTTCGGTCGCCTTGCTTGGTGCAAAATTTGAGGCTGATGATCGATCCGGGCGTTACCGCATATCGCATATTTATCCGGGTGCAAATGCAGAACCAAAATATCGCTCACCAATCAGTGAAGTGGGCGTTGATATTGATGTGGGTGATTACATTCTCGCCATTGACGGCCAGCCTTTGAGCACCGACCAGAATCCTTATGCATTGCTCACCGATCGGGGCAATCAGCCGGTCGAATTAACGGTCAGCAACAGCCCGGATGAAGATGACTCCAGGCGGGTGCTTCTGGATTCGATATCAAGCGAGTCCAGCCTGGCCTACCTGGAGTGGGTGACCAGGAACCACGAGTATGTGACTGAGCAAACAGACGGGCGTATCGGCTATTTACATGTTCCCGATATGGGAGGCGCGGGTATTTACGAATTTATCAAGTGGTACTACCCACAGATTCGTAAAGAAGGCCTGGTTGTCGACGTGCGCAGCAACGGCGGCGGCAACGTCTCGCAGATGCTGATCAGGCGCCTGATGCAACGCCCGCTTGGTTTTGGTTACCAGGCTCACAATGACTGGGCTTCACCTTACCCCGCCACTGCCTTCAACGGTTCCATGGTGGCGCTCATCAGCGAGGATTCTGCTTCTGATGGCGACATCTTCCCTTATTACTTCCGAGAGGCCGGCCTGGGGCCGCTGATTGGCAAACGCACCTGGGGTGGTGTCGTCGGTATCAATGCACGTGGTGCCTTACTCGATGGAGGCCTGGTGTTTGTACCTGAATACGGGACAGGCGGCATGGAAAGCAACTGGGTGATTGAGGGCGAAGGTGTGGCGCCCGATATCGAAGTCGCCAATGATCCGGCCAGTGATGTCGATGCACAGCTTGATCGCGGTATCGCAGAAGTGCTGCGGCGGGTTGAGGCCAATCCGACCTCGTTCCCACCGCACCCTGGTGGAGAAGACAAGACTCAATAACAGGATTTCCGGATCAGGATCCTATGATCCGTCTGGTTCAGGTGCCCGTAACGGTGCTCTGGCTCTTTGATGCCGTAGTTTCAGAGCCAGGGCGCCGTCACCAATGAGGCTTTGAGTCAGGAGCGACACTGCCAGGAACAGGGGATACTCCCAACCGCCACCATCGTTTGTAAATAGCCAACCCGCTTCGCTGTGAACCCAGGTTGCTCCGAGCGCCACCGGCAGCAATGCAATTGACACAATGCGCGTTCGAAAACCAATCAACAGTGCTATCCCGCCGGCTGACTCTAAAACGAACACGACGTAGGCTAGCAGCGCCGGTAATCCGATTGATTCAAAAAATTGCGCAGTGCCGGGTAATGAAAACACCACGAGTTTCAAATAGAGACTATGCGCAATAAAAACGATGCCAAGGCCTAATCTGAGCACAAGGGCACCGATCTGAGTTGAATGTTGCTGATTCATTTTAAATCTCCTTTTGAGACGACATAGCCATCTTATGATTTGCGATAGCGCAATTAAATAAGCAAAATATGCAAATGAATATTGCAAACTTGCAAGATTTTGATTGGAATCATCTACGCTTTTTTATTGCAGTCGCCCGTACTAACAGCCTTGCCGGAGCAGCAAGAGAGCTGAAGGTTAATCACTCGACAGTCTTCAGGCGTATCAACGCCATTGAGGAACAACTTGGTACTCGGTTGTTTAACCGTCTGCCGGAAGGCTACAAACTGACAGTGGCCGGTGAGGAAGTTTTTCAACACGCCCGGCAAGTCGATGAGGCAGTACAGACACTCACATTAAAAACTGCCGGAAAGGATTTTCAGCTCAGGGGAAATATTCGAATGACAACGGCGCAGATACTCGCCAGCGAATTTGTCAGTCCGTCTCTAAAGGACTTTTACGATCATTTTCCGGGAATTCGCGTGGAAGTCGTCGTCAGTGACTCAGACTACGATCTGTCACGTCGTGAAGCCGACCTGGCGTTACGTGCCACTTCCGCCCCGCCGGATTTCCTTGTTGGGCGACAGGTTGCCAGTTTGCCATGGTTTGCCTATGGGGGACTCGAAGGCAAGCAACCAGGGAACATTAATGAACTGAAACACTACCCCTTGATTGGTGCAGATGCTGAATTAAAAAGGCTGCCTGCATTCAAATGGCTACACGACAACTTTCCGCGTGACCAATTTGTTGTCACATCGAACACGCTAATCAGCATGGCAGCAATGGCACGTGACGGGGTCGGAATTGCAATCCTTCCCGCGGATCAAAATCACCCGAAACTGCAGGAACTTTTTAAACTTGAACCCCGGTTCACAACAGAATTGTGGCTGCTGACCCATCCTGAACTGCGAAATGTGGAACGCATCCGGACTTTTTCGCGATTTCTGTACGAATGGATCAGAAATGACCCACGAATCAGACCATATGTCTAAATAGACATCTAGCAATTTTCATTCGTGCTGGCTCAGCAACCAGAAGTCAGATTTCAGTCACTTGCCATGACTGGGTTTTGGTTCGACGATCAGATAACTGGCGGTAGCTCCGCCAATATTTACGGCCTCGTGAACCGTCATTTCGTCGGTCGACCAGGTTGTTCCGGTAGGAATCTCCAGTTCCTGTGTTCCCGAGGCATCGGTTATCCGGAAGGTTGTACCGCCCTGAAGGGTATAGCCAAAATGCGGGTTGTGATAATGCTTCTCATGACCGATCCCGGGCGTAAAAGTACATCTACCCACCGTCACTTCCTCGTTCTCAAACAACACTTCGCAGGTATCCTCACCTTTCCAGCCGGCCTCGAATGCATGTGGAAGTCCGTCATGGCCATCTGCAATAGCCATCGGGGCGATGAGCAATCCTGTTGACAGGGATAGTGGGAAGAACACTGAAATACGGACCATCCGGCTGATCTCCAATTGGTGGAACAGCTGCGAGTATAAACAAGATGTGTTGATGGCTTACTAACCGATCCGGGAGATGTGGTATCAATCAGTTAAAGCGCGTGCCTCACTTGGCGTTATACCAAAAGCTTTCTTGAAAACACGACTGAAATGCATGGCGTCATTAAAACCCCAGGATTGTGCAATATCGCCAATTTTCCGCGACTTCATCAAGGGGTTCTCCAGATCGCGACGGCAACGTTTGAGCCTTTGGGTTTGTAAATAGCGAGCCGCAGTTTCATGGTTTTCTTCAAAAAGAAGGTGGAGATAACGTAATGAAATTTTGTTCACCCGGGCTATTTCTGAGAGCGACAATTCAGTGTCGTCCAGGTTGCTCAAAATATAGGACTTAACCTGCTCCAGTTGTATTCTACGCAGGGTGGTGCTGGACCTGCGTTTCTGATCCACAGTACCAGCAAGCAATGCAACTGCAGCCTCCGACAAGTGCTCACCTTTCAGCCGGCTATCACAAATATTCTGGTTTGCCAGCGCATCGATATAAGATGTCAACAAAATTGCATTGGCCGAGTTGGCTTCGATCTTCCTGGCAGCTTTTTGCCAGCGAAGGGGCATCCAACTCTTCAATCGCTGCAACGGCAGAATCAAGGAAACTTTTTGTAGCGATTCCTCCACCGAGAAATGCATTTCCTTGGTGCTGTCCCAGATCATGATGTCGCCGGGACCCAGGTTAAAATCCTGGTCGCCCAGCCGGACATTCTCGCGGCCTTTAAGCGTGAGCTGAATGGCGAGGAATTCCTTGTCGTCTCGTGAAATCTGGGAAGACTTCCGTGTTCCGCTGCATGGATCACATTTGCACTTGACCACCCCAAAGTCGTCGAATGCTGACATCGACACACTGGCAAAGAAATCTGGCTCCTTGTGAGTGGCGACATCCCAGCTACCAAACGCCTCATTGAGAAGGTGGGCCCAGGCGTCATATTGCTCGGAGCCATTAAACTCGTCAGTTCGCCAGTGGCGTGTAGCAGGTTCCGGCAAAAGCATAATGCACCATTATTAGATGACAGCGTCTTTCCAAAGTATATAGCAAGGAAGGAAACCCCGGCGCTCAATCACTGCACCCAGACTCAAATATCACTGCGCTTAAGCGCAAACTGACATCGGCTCTCATCCTATACCCTAATCAGGTGGAACACTCTCAAGCAGGTAGGGCACGATGACCAATACTTATGGCAAGCCAGCAAATTCACTTGACCGTTCTCAAAATAAAAGCCTAATTAGATCTTTTTATTCAAGGATCAGAATCTTGTATGCCCTCCCGGCACTTGTCGTGATTGCACTTCCTCCAGTTCAAGCCATGGCTCAGGAGAGGGAAAACGTGCTCGAGGAAATCGTGGTCACTGCCCGCAAGCGTGAAGAATCATTGTTAGAAGTGCCAGAGTCAGTCACGGCATTTTCGAGTCAGCAGATTGAGAGGCTGAACATCCAGGATCTCAAAGACATCAGCCTGTTGGTTCCAAACCTTTATATGACACGGCGATTGGACGGTTTCCCAAATGTTTCAATGAGAGGCATGGGGGCTTTTGGTAACACCCAGGGGGTCGGATTTTACCTGGATGATATCCAGCTATTCTCGGATGCAACCTCCAGGTTCGGCGACCTGCAGCGCATCGAAGTCATCAAGGGCCCGGTAGGCACCCTTTACGGCGGCTCGAACATCGGTGGCGCCATCAAGTACATCACAAACAGACCTGACCCGGAGGCGTTTTCTGGGCATGCCCAGTTGAGAGCCGGTGAAGACAGCTATTACGACGGCGAACTGGAATTGAACATTCCTCTGAGCGAGGATTGGGCTGTGCGCCTTTTTGGATTCGCTTACACAAACGATTCATACCTGGTTAATCCTGACACGGCTCTGCTCTCCGGCGACGTTGTCATCAGTGACCCGGACATTGGCAAAGTTGAAGAATCGGGCGCCCGCATAGCGCTTGCCGGTTCCATAAATGACCAGTTTTCGCTCTATGCTTGGCTCAGATACAGCGATCTGGATGCACCCAACAACGCCTGGGTTCAGGAGCTGGATGGTGATGATCTCGAACATTCCAATCTCGTGGATACGAGCTTTAATCCGCGTAATAACAGGGATACCACCGCAGGCAGCCTTCAATTGGCGTACGACTTCGATAATTTTGAATTCAAATCGATTACCTCCTACACATCAACCGATTCAGATCGGGAAACTGACCTCGACATTATCAATGAATACATTCTTGACCTGTTCAGGCCGCAGGAACTGGATGTATTCACCCAGGAATTTCGCTTTACCAGCACCGGATCCGGCCCTTTGCAGTGGCAGACAGGGCTGTACTACCTGGACTACGACCGCGATCTGAATTCGGAACTGCTTGTACGCGGTGGTTTTTGTTACCTCGACCCGGGTGTTTGTGACCCTGTTCCAGGCCCGGAGTCATCTGAATTGCTGGTTGCACTACCCTTCGAGTTCAGCACACGCAACCGAACCCAATACGCAGCCTACGGAAACTTCACCTACCAGCTGAGTGACCGGATGGAATTGAGTGCCGGGCTGCGGATTGATGACTGGGAAAGCAAGCGTACCAATACAGACACTGGAATATCCGGTCAGCAATCTGACACGGAATATCTGTTTCGTGGTTCGTTTGCCTGGTATTCCGACGATCGGCGTGGAATGACTTATGCGACGTTCTCCCAGGGTTTCGAACCAGGTGGCTTTAACCTTGTGAATTTCGCTGGCGACAACGAACTGTTTGGCTATGGACCGGAAAAAGCGAGTCAGCTTGAAGTCGGTTACAAAACGCGCCTCATGGAAGACCGAATGTCCCTGACCATGGCTGCGTTTTACATCACTTACGAAGACCGCCAATTTGAATTGCAGGCATCGGATCCTTCCGGTGGATTCGTCGAGGGCATTATCAATGCGGGCGATTCAACCAATTATGGGTTCGAAATGGATTTGCAGGCTTACATCCATGAAAACTGGACCACCACCCTCAGCGTGGGTTACGTCGATGCGGAATGGGACAATGGCACTATTTCACCAGTCACCGGAATCGACATTTCAGGAATGACACCGCCCAACACGGCTGACTGGAGTGCGGTGGCTGCCCTTGACTACAGCAATGACCTGAGTGCGACAACTAACCTGTTCGGTCGTGCTCAGCTTCGCTACAAGTCAGACGCCGCGACCAATTCGCAGTTTTTTGATGCACCCGGCGATGCCTTTGGTTTATGGGAAAACCCGAGCTTTACTGTCGTAGACATTAACGTCGGTCTTGAGTTTGAAACATGGACGCTTCAGCTGCAGGTCGAGAACATTTTCGATGAAAAGTATTACATCGATGCTCAGGAATTCCCGAGCTTTGCAGGCACGGCTATTCCCACAGGACAGGGTTCTGTCGTGATCGGAACCCTGGAGCAAACACGCCGTGCGGTTCTTTCCGCGCGTTTCGATTTCTGAGAGCAGATCAACGACCAAACAGCAAAAACATCAAAGGCCATGACAGATACTCATTCAGAATTTGTTCCTCAGCGAGACAGCCGCGAGGGTCACGTAAACGAGACCGCGGAAACCGATCAATTCGTTTTCAACCAGACAATGATGCGTATCAGGGACCCAAAAGATTCCCTGGATTTTTACATCAATGTCCTGGGTATGACTCTACTGAAGCAAGTCGACTTTCCAGGCATGCAGTTTTCGCTCTATTTCCTGGGTTATGCCAGGGAAGATGCCGGACCAGTCCCAAATGATGCCCACGAGCGCACCGCTTTTACTTTCAGACAACCCGCTCTGCTCGAACTGACACATAACTGGGGTACAGAGTCCGATGATGATTTCGAGGGCTACCACGATGGCAACAAAGCGCCGCAGGGCTTTGGTCACATTGGCATGTCAGTCCCCGATGTGACCGCAGCCTGCGAACGTTTTGAACGCCTGGGAGTGGAATTCGTAAAACGCCCCAACGACGGAAAAATGAAAGGAATTGCATTCATCAAAGATCCCGACGGCTACTGGATCGAGATCCTTGAAGCCAATTCCATCGCCGATCTCTCCAATGAGATGGGCCAGATTTGAACAAATCAACAAAAGGAGACCAGATATGAGTCAACCAGAGCACATGGACCCGGTCAGGGGTCGCTATGTACAAATGGATGAAGTCGACTGGGTCGATTTTCCCGAAGCGCTGAGTGCTGGTGGAATACGGTGGAAACTGTTAAACGTGTCGCCGGAAATGGGCGCCTGGACAGCCATTTTTGATTGCCCCAAAGGCTCATCTTTTGCACCCCATGTGCATATCGGCCCGGGCGAATACTTTTTGACAAAAGGACGCATGGACGTTCGTGGCGGAGCGGGTGAAGGCGGCGACACTGCCGTGGCTCCGGGTTATGGATACGAGGCCTGCCAGGCCCTCCACATGAAAACCTATTTCACCGAGGACAGTGAGTTTTACATGACGTTCCTGGGACCTCTGAACTTTATTGATGACGATGGCAACACCATTGCCCTGGTCACCTGGCATGTTGCCCAGTCAGCCTGGGAAGCTTCCAACAGCTAACTAAACCACATCACTCGTAGTTGCGACGAGTCGACATGCGCCCCACTCCTGGGTTGAGGGTGTTGGTGGGGTCTGCAGTTTTGTAAAATGACCGGACATGATCGGGCGCGTCGTAGACATGACCATGATTGTGTTCGGCAGGGTAACGCGCGCCTCTTTGCCTGGTCAATTCCAACAAAGCCTGCTTGACTTCCTCACATTTTTCGTCTGCGCGGACAATGTAGTCCTGGTGCAAAACGTGACACAGGAAATGTCCGAAATAGAGCTTCATCACCAGCTTATCATTGAGCGATTCAGGTAGCTGCTCGAGCCACTCCTGTTCATTGCGCGGCAGTGCGATATCCAGCGCAACGATGCCGTCGACATCACCATGATGGCAGGCTGCATATCGATTGGCAGCGCCTGCGGCAGCAAAACGGTACAGGGAGATCAAATGGGCATCTCGCTTTGAACACCTGAAGAACTGAAAATCATCGTGGTCCTGCATCCTGTTCAATAATGCCTCGATTTCAGCAATGCCCTCGTCCCTCGCCTTCAGAATCATGTGATGCTCAAATCGATCCATGGCCTCTGAAGCTGAAGATGGTAAGCCCACCGGTAAAACACGGGAGAGCATCTGGAGCATGCGCTCAGCCCAGTGATCAGAACCACGGAAAAGTCGTCCCAGGAATGCTTCCACACGCGAACGGGTTCGAAACAGGAAAGGTATCCGCCTGGTGCCCAACTTGTCGATAAACCAGACGGTATCCCTGCCGTAATCCACAGTCAGTTGAAGTGTTTCACGGTGGATATATTCAGCCAGCACGGGCAGTGTTTTCAGCTCACTAAGAATCTGCCTGCGCAGCTGTGTCAGATGAGCAGGCGAGTTGGTGGAAAGAAAGAACGTATTCTCTTGCCGGGGCGCTGGAAAAGTGTCCAGTCGAACAGCAAATACCGCCAGCTTTCCTGAACAACCGCTGGCTTCATGCAGGCGGCGAGGATCCGCGTTATAGCGGGCCGGATCATCTGCCTCCACATCCCGCACCCTGCGCTCATACTCTGTGTCTGAGGCCAGCTTGTCGTCGGCCCCAATCATATCCTCCGAAAAATCACCCTTTTCAAGACGTCGCAACATTTCTTCAGGCGAATCACCAAGTTCAATACCCAGCTGATTGACCATTTCGAGTTCACCCGAACTGGTGACACGAGCAAACAGGGACAGCTCCGTGTAGGCCGGGCCACGATTAACCAATGCGCCACCGCTGTTGTTGCAAACTCCACCAACAATGGAAGCGCCAATGCAGGAAGACCCCAAGACCGAGTGTGGTTCTCGTCCGACATCGTCCAACATTTCTTCGAAATTCTGCAAGGTGGAACCGGCAAGGCACACTGCCTGATCATTACCGCGTATCAGGAAAATGCCATCAATTCGCAGCGTGCTGATGACCACAACCGCTCGGTCATAACTGGACAAAGGCGTCGAACCACCGGTGAGACCAGTGTTTGCAGCCTGCATAATGATGGCGACACCTGACTTCACACACAGTTGCAGCGCTTCCCAGAGCTCAACCAGTGATCCTGGACGCACCACGGCTAGCGCAGTGCCATCACCGAAACGGAATCCACGGCAATAAGGCGCCATCAAGATCTGGTTGGTCAGCACATTTCTGCGACCGACAATACTGCGCAGGCCTTCTGTGAAGCGCTTTTCGTTCACTGCAGCGAAGGCAGTCCTGCGGCTGGATGCTCTGTAGCCTCTGTCAGGCTGACAAACTCATCAGCTCTGATTTTATGGTCATGCGACAGGACCAGCATTGAGGCGAGTACCGGATTGACAGACGCGGAAAGCAAAAGCTTCTCCATACAGAACAATATGGGGGAGTATAAACAACAAATCCGATTAGCTTACTAACCAATCCGGAAGATGCGGCATCATAGGGTTGAGAACGTAAGAATTGAGGGAAAAGCGTGCCGAAGAGTGCACTGTCACAAGCTGAATTTCAAAGAGCAATATCGGCGCGTTCAGGCCAATGGTATTCCGTGTGTCTGCGGATAACGAAAAGCCCGCAACTGGCAGAGGATGCCGTGCAGGATGGCCTGCTCAATGCCTGGAAGAATCGTCGCCAGTTCAAGAAAGACTCGAAGCTGGAGACCTGGATACACAGCATTTGTGTGAACTCGGCTTTATCGCTGTTGCGCAAACAACATCCTGGCAGATTCGATTCGATGGAGACGGAACCGGCAGACCCGGCCGTTTCGATTGAAGAGAGCCACTACCACGGCGAGCTCAGTGCTGAACTGGGATCGGCCATGCAAAAACTGTCAGAAGACGAAAGGGTCTGCTTTGTTTTGCGCCACCTCGAACAATGGAGCCTTAAGGAAATTGCCGAAGCAGTGGACAAGAACGCAAATGCAGTCAAGCAATCAGTATTCAGAGCGGTGAACAAACTTCGCCATGAAATGCCCACCCTTGCGGGGGAAGCCCAATGACCAACCATTCGATCACCAATCATTCAATTAATGAAGAAACATTAGTGTTTTACTACTACAACGACGGCCTGACTGAATCAGAACGTAGCCGGGTTGAATCTGCCCTGGAGCAGGATGATTCGCTCAGGACTCAATACCTCGCGCTTTCAGCTGACCTCGACGCTTTGCGCGAACAGGATGAACTTCCTGCACCGGAAGGGCTGGAGTACCGCCTGCAAAGCTCGCTGGAACGAGCGATCAGGCTCGAAGAATCCGAGAGCAAGCCCGAATCGTGGCTGGGCCGATTGTTTGGTGGTGGCCTGGTTGCGGCGGGTACCGCGCTGGCAGCAATTCTGGCTGTCGGAGTTGGCATCGGCGTCTGGGTGGCCGGAGGAGATGCGCCTGCGCCGCAGGTTGTTATTCAAACCCCAGTCGAATCCGGTGCGGAATGGTCCCAGGTTGCTTTTCAGCGGGGGCTTGAAACTCATTTCCGAACGGGTCGCTCCAGCCTTGCAAGCCTGGCGGATGATGAGCTTCAGGACCGCCACCAGCTGGTCTCAGCGATGATCACGCAGAATCGCTTGTTTGCCCGCCTTGCCATGGAAAATGGCTCGCCAGAACTGGCCCGTGTTCTGCGCGCTTTCGAAACCACGCTTATTGACCTGGCCAGTGAAGACCTGTCGCCAGAAGCAGCAGCCATATTAAAAGACCAGCTCGAATTCGAATTCGAAGTCATGCTAACCAAGTTGGCTCGTGCCACATCAGAGCAAACGAGCACCAACAATCAGGAAATTAAATTATGAAAACTCGTATGACAACCCAAACCAGGACCCCTCTTAAAACCCTGGCTTTTGCAACGTTCCTGGTGCTGAGCACCAGCGCGATTGCCCAGTCAGATGCAACAGATGTAGAGGCCCTGAGAGAAGCTGCCGTTGATGCACTGATCACGGCGCCTCCGGAACGTGCGCTACCGCTGGCACGCAAAGTAGTCGAAGGTGACTACAGTGATGACCTCAAGGAAAAAGCACTTTTCGTGCTGAGCCAGATTGATGAGCCTGAAGCCCAGGAAATCGTGCTTTCAGCAGCTCGCCATGGCAGCGGCGACCTCCAGGAAGAAGCCATTCGTATGATCGGGATTAGTGGAAACCGGGATGCGATGGCACAACTTGGCGCGCTGTTTGTCGAGGGTAACGAGGATGTTCGGGAAGCGATTCTGGAAGCCTACATGATCGCCGATGATGAAGATGCGGTTTACCAGATTGCAGTGACTGCTGATTCCTCAGAAACATTCGAAAATGCCGTTGAAATGCTCGGCGTGATGGGTGCCCATGACAAGCTTCGTCAGCTTCGCGACCAGTTGCCAAGTGACGACAGCGATGTCAGTGAAGCCCTGATCGAGGCCTATGCCATTTCAGGTGACTTTGAATCACTGCGGGCCTGGGCCACAGATTCAAGTGATTCCAAGCGCCAGGAACAGGCCATTGAAGGCCTGGGAATCATCGGCGGCAGCAAAGCCGACCAGGTACTGGCAGAGATCTATCGCACATCACCCGTTGAAGATGTGCGAGAGGCTGCACTTGAAGGCCTGATGATCAGCGGCAACGACACACTGATGCTTGAGCTCTACAAAGCCAGTGATGACGCAGGTGAAAAGAAAATGCTGCTGGAGTACCTGGTGATCATGGACAGCGATGAAGTCTGGCAGATCATTGACCAGGCGCTTGACGGAGGCCTGTGATGACTCAAATTCAATTGATCGCCATTGTTTTGTTTTTGTGCCTGGCATGGATCTCACCTGCGATGGCCGAAGAAATTACATTTGAGGATGACGGCTGGTACAGCTGGGAGGTACCAGCGGGCCACGGCGGACAGAAATCATGCTGCTATTCTTTCAACAACGGCAACATTGTGCGCCGGGGCTGCCGACTGGATCACGGCATGGATGAATTCTCGATCACAGAACCCTGTGATGAGTATTCAACCTCCATGCAAATCTTCGTCGAAGTGCGTAAGGGCCAAATTCGTAACATTCAGCCATTGAGCAGCGCCTGCCCGGTCAAGTCTGACTCTGAAGTGGTCAGAATTGAGAATGTCACCGAAACCCAGAGCGTTGCCTGGCTCAAGGACCAGGTGGCGCAAAATCAACAGGTGGCAGACGACGCCGTCATGGCCCTGTCATTCCACACAAAAGATTATGCGCTGCAGTCGTTGGTTGATCTTCTGGAAGATCGTGGCCAGAAACAGGATACCCGCGAACAGGCACTTTTCTGGCTTGTCCAGTCTGACTACGATGAAGCCTATGCCTACCTGGATCGTCTTTTGAAATAGGCCCGCCGATTCATGCAAAACCAAAGGGCCCGATTTTGGGCTCTTTTTTTGAATCACACACCGGCAATTTTCAGCGTTTTCCGCCACTACCATTGACGTCACGAGGGATGACAATCAGAGGGTTAAGATTTCCTTGTAGGTAAAAATACAGTAATTCAGGCTACCACGATCAGGTTCGTAGTCAGGCAATGGTTTTGAAAACACAAATCCCAGGCGCCGGTAAAGCGCCAGGAACCTGTCTTTCACTTTCCCATCACTGACATCCTGGATGTATTGCTCGATGGTATTACCGGTCAGCTTGTTATATTTCGCGTATTCGCAGCGCAAAGCAGACACCCGGTATTTCAGGCCATTGTCCCTGGCAATATCCAGCGTGTTGCTGACCAGTGCCGAGCCAACACCTTTTCCCTGGTATTGAGTTTCAACTGCTGAAGAGCTGTTGAGCAGGCAGTTGTGACCGCCCTCCTCCCGTTCCTTTTCATACCGTTCGAACCATGGCAGGTAATGAGGTTTGCGATTGCGCCTGAATTCTTCAAGATCCGGATTCGGCCAGGCCATCCTGATTGGAACACAGCTGTTGAAACCTGCAACCACGCCATCCAGCTCTGCCACCCATAATCCAAACAACTCATGACGGTAACGCAGAATCTTGTGCTGCGTTTGTAGTTGTGGCGGGTAACTTTTTTTCTCAATTTCAAAAATACGCGAGAAATCGCTCTCTTCAGCTTTGCGAACAGATATCTTCAACTTTGTTTACCCTCAATCGTTATATTGTCTGGTCGGTAAATACTAAACTTTGTTCGCCCGTTCATTGAGCTTCCGCCAGATGAGATCAAACTCATCATTGCCACCCAACAGCACCAGCAAGTCCCCTTCCTGTGCCAGGTCCAAACTGTATTCTATGGCTTCCTCGTTATCCTCAATGGTGGTGATGGCATCTACATCCACCCCCGCATCCATCAGACCCTGCTTGATCAGTACTGGCGCTTCATTGAGTGGCCGGCCTCGCATGCCACTGTAATTGCGGCAAATGTAGTGATCAAAAAGCCCCGCCATCACCGTTCCGCCGCCTTGAATTTCCTGATCCCTGCGATCTCCTGCAACGGCCATCATCACGATTCTGCGCCCCTGGCATTCCTGCTGCCGGGCGAAAGCCGCAATTTCCCTGAATCCCTCATCATTGTGGGCATAATCCAGGATCACCTTGTATGGAAGGCCATCGAAAAGGTTCAGGCGACCAGGCGTTGATTCAAAACTCATCGCAAATGAGCGTAATCCCTCACCAATGCTCTCAACTGACATGCCAGCAAGATAAGCGGCTGTGGCGGCGTGAACAGCATTACTTACATTGTGTGTTGCACTGCCGTTGAAGGTCGCCGGAATGTCCTGCACTGCAACCACGGACGATTCATCACCATTGTCATGGATCACGATCCAGTCTTTTCCATCTCTGGACTCAACGGTGCAAATGCAGGGCCGGGACAAACCGTCCAGGTCGGGCAATTCAGAATGGGGTCCGCTGGAAACCAGGCCAATTCGTTTTGCTTTTGCACGCGATGCCATCGCCAGGCAACGCGGATCATCAACATTCAACACCACGCCCTCGCGTGCTTGAGCTACAACCACCTCTTTTACCTCGGCCATCTGGTCGAGCGTGTGCACGCCCATGCGGCCGATATGATCGTTGGACACATTCAGGCACACACCAACATTGCTCCATTGATAGGCAAAACCAGCCCTGACAATGCGCCCGAACCATTCTTCGGGAACGGCGAAATCAACATCACGCCGCCCCAGGATATGGTGATAGGCGGCTCCGCCAATTTCTTCAAGGGTGCCGATTCTCTTGTCATCGGCATAAACACCATCCGTGCAGACCAGTCCGGTATGAAACCCTGCAGACCGGGCGATCTGCGCAATCATCCTGGATGTGGTGGTTTTTCCATTGGTGCCGGTCACCGCAACGATGGGTATTCGTGATTGCTGGTCTTGCGGATACAGCCAGCGAAGAAACATTTCGCATGCTCGTTCTGCCAGATCAGATCCTTTTGGCTGCAATCGATGCAGGTCAGGCGCCAGTTCCACATCCACGACTGCCCCGGAATTTTCTGCCAGTGGCTGGCGAATATCAGTGACGACAACATCCAGGACCATCAACCCGACATTGAGCTGACTGGCAAACCGACTGGCCAGTTCCCGTGTCTGTTGATGAAGAATCTCCGGGCTGTGCTCAACATCGTCAGCCACCACGCAGAGCACTTCATCGGCAACCACCAGAATCTTGTGTGACTTGCCAGGCACCCGCGCTTCCACGATGGCTGAAGTACCGATTCGTCTTGCCCGATCCAGCGCTGTGCGCACCTGCTCCTCAGAAACCACACCCACCGACACCCCTGCACGCTGACCGCGCGTTCCAGTTTTGATCACAACAGGGAAACCCAGGCTGGTGGCGGCACGAATGGCGTGCTTTGTTAGCATGCAATTACCTGCAGCCGGATCACGTTCTGGTACCGGGAATCCGGCATCTTCGAGCATCTCACGCAGCGATTCACGATCATCAATAATTGGAATGAGATGTGCATTGCGATCGATGGAGAGGGTACCGTCCACCGTTTGTTGATAAGCACCATGCCCCAGGCAAATCAGGCCGTTACGGCGAACCCGCGATTCATCCCAGTCGCTCTGGTATGGAAGTCGTTCGAGCTTTTGGCAGGGAATGTCGAGGTGATGCGCGACCCTGACCATGGTTTCGGTGTCCCGCGGTAAAACCAGGGGCCTGGCCATTTCCAGGAATTGTCCAACGGCTTCTTCAAGCCCGGGCTTTGATAATGATGATGCATTCAGGAGCTTTTCAGGAAGCTCCAGGCCCACACCGTCTGACAGACCCTCAAGAACCTCAGAAATCAAACGATAAGACAATATTGCAGCGGGTATGGCCAGGGCATCATGCTCAAATTCAAACCAGGCCCAAACGCCCCCGCTGACATCATCAGGGCTGGTGTTTCGTTCAGTGACACGGTGCCCGGCTTTTTGCTGGAGAGATAAGGCAATGAACCCATAGAAGGCGGCAAAGGCCTGCATCGCCCGGTTGCTGTCTACTTCAATCGAGGGCTGCAAAGGCTTTATCTTCAGGTCCTTCATGCGGTCGAGTAATCGATCCCTGAAGTCCGGAAGCACCCGGGAAAAAGCCGTCAGCTCTTCATCATCAAGCACGACATGTTGGTCGAGGTAGGTGTTCTTACCCCTTCGGCCAGGCCCAAAAAACTGCGGTGAAGACAGAATTTTCATACTGACTCAACGCCAGCTTGGTGCGCCGGCATCAGTCAAGTCCGCCTCCAGGGCTTCCAGGTCGGTGGTCAGCAAGGATTCCAGGTCTGCTTTGAAAGCCGCAAAATCCTTGCTGGCGATTTCAAAATCAGATTGCTGGGTGGCTGTTGCAGCGTGGGTCGTAGAAAACGACATGGCAGCATTTGCGGCCCTGGCTGAAATCGCTGGAGAACGCGATTCATAAAGCGCCTGCCTGACCGGGTCGCCGGACAAGCGAGTTTCAAGCCGGGTCAGCTTCTGTTCAAACGAATCCAGGTCAGTAAACAATGAAAGCGAGGCACCCGAGGCCGAGACTGCAGCTGCCTTCATATGGCGAAGCAGCTCTTTGGTGCGTCCAATTTCTTCAGATGCGTTGGCAATCTTGCGCTGCAGGTCTGCAACTTCTCTCTGGAAGCTGGCGATTTCCTGGTAATCACTATCGCCAGCCGCCGCGCGCACGGGTTTCACGTTAAATTCCTGTGCATCACCCAATGGCCGGGCGTTTCCTGCGGCAATGGCAAACAGCTGAGCGCTGTAACGACCAGGCGCTGCCAGTGGACCCAATGGCGCTGTGGCCCATGGCGGTGAAAATCCGGGTTCACTCAGATCTATGGCGTCCGGTGCTGCAAAACGCAGGTCCCAGGACAGGCGGTGGGTGCCTTCCTCGTTGTTCGCTTCCAGCCAACGAACGGGCTGATCCTCCGAGTCTCTCACCAGGATCATGATGCGCGGTTTCGATTCCAGCGATTCGCCAGTCAGCCGGTCCCAGCCCGGGAATGGAATGTCACCAGCTTCATTCCGTATTGATTTTTCCTGAGCGTGTCGTTTTTCTTTGGCGGTGGTCAGTTTCTCATCGATGAAATAGGTGAAGGTTGCGCCAAAATCCGGATTGGGTGTTTTAAAGCTGTCACTACCCAGGGTCGGCATGCCAATGGCCTGCATCGGCTCGGTTGGGATATACCACCAGGCATCGCGGACGGGAAACAGCGTTGCGCTGTCACCAAACCCTTCATTGGCCATGGTTCTGAGGGCTGAATAGTCATCCAGGATGTAAATGCCCCTGCCAAACGTTGCGCCCACCAGGTCGTTGTCGCGCCTTTGCAGCTTGATGTCCCGAAATGCAATGGGAGGCGCGCCAGCCAGCATGTGCCAGTTGGTACCGCCGTTGAGACTGACATAGACCCCATATTCTGCACCCAGGAAAAGGAGGTTTGGATTTTCATGGTCCTGCTGGATGGCCCATGCAATGGTGCCATCGGGCAGATCACCTGCAATGCTGCTCCAGCCTCGACCACGATTGGTACTAACAAAAACATAGGGTGAGTAGTCACCTGTCTTATGTGCATCAGCAATGGCAAACACTGTATCTGCGTTAAACAATGACGCTTCAATATCGTTGATATAAGAGCGCTCAGGAACACCAGGCAAATCACCTGCCTGCTGCCAGCTACCCCCACCATCAGATGTGACGTGAATCAGTCCGTCATCGGAACCGGTATAGAGGACACCCTCGGTCACCGGAGATTCTGACAACGCGGGGATGGTTGCGTATTGAGACATGGCGTAATAGTCGTGCAGGTCATCGACGCTCCAGACACGATCCATGTATTCAAGTTCATAGCGATTCTGGCCGGTGGTCAGGTCACCGCTGATGGCCTGCCAGGAATTACCACGATCGTCACTGCGCCAGACTCGCTGTGACGCGAAGTAGATTCGCGATGCGTCATGCGGGCTGATAACAATCGGGGCATCCCAGTTCCAGCGTTCCGGCGCGTCACCCGGAGCAGGCTTGGGCTGAATGAATACCAGTTCATCACTGTCCTTGTGATGGCGAAACAGCACGCCTTCCTGGTATTCCATGTAACTGATGTTTTCATCAACCGGATCAAAAGCCACACCCGCGCCATCGGCACCCAGCGGCACATACCAGTCCTGGTTACGCACCCCTTCTGTAATCATGGTGCGGGACGGGCCGAACAACGTGCCAAGATCCTGCGTTCCACCCAGGATGTTGTAAAACGGTTCTGAATTATCGGCTGCCACCTTGTAAAACTGGGACACCGGAAGGTTCGGGAAGTGACGCCATGTGGTGCCCTGATCAAAGCTTTCATACAGCCCGGCATCAGAGCCCACGATCATGTGAAAATCATCTTCAGGATCAATCCAGAACGCATGATTGTCACTGTGTTTTTCGCGGCCCGTGCCCAGGTAATCGATGGTTTTCCCGCCGTCCCGTGTGACATGCAAAAACACATCCATCTGGTAAACCAGGTCTGCCGTCTGCGGAGATGCCACCAGTTCCTGGTAGTAGTGCGGGCCGGTGCCGCCGGATATATAGGGGTTCTGTCGGGTCCAGCTTTCGCCCTGGTCGGCGGATCGATAAAAACCCTTTTCATCATCATCTGCTTCAATGGTCGCGTAAACCAATGAAGGATCGGCAGCGGTTACAGCCAGCCCGATCTTGCCCATATCGCCCTTTGGCAAGCCCGCTGACTTCCTGCTCCAGGTTTCACCTGCATCAGTGGATTTGTAGATGCCACTGTTTGGTCCGCCAGCCATGAAGCCCCAGATATGCCGGCGACGCTGGTAGGCCGCCGCGTAAATGACATCGGGGTTCGCCGGGTTGAATTCGATGTCGGTAATGCCAGTGTCTTCGTCAACCTGCAGTACAGCTTCCCAGCTCTGGCCGCCATCGGTGGTTTTGTAAACACCCCGGTCGCCACCTGCATTCCATAACGGGCCTTCAGCGGCAACATAAACCACATTGCTGTCACGCGGATCGACCAGGATATTTCCAATGTGCTCCGATGTATTCAGACCCGTATTGGTCCAGTTCTTGCCGCCATCGACACTCTTGTATACGCCATCACCCCAGGCAACATGCCGGCCGCTGACATTCTCGCCAGTGCCCACCCAGACCACATCACCGTTGTTCGGATCAATGGTGACATCGCCGATTGAATAAACACCCTGATTGTCAAATACCGGTGTAAACGTCACACCCGCATTGGTCGTCTTCCACACACCACCGGAACCCACGGCGACATACCAGGTGCTGCTGTTGGTGGGATGAACATCAATGTCTGATATTCGACCACCCATGAGGGCAGGACCGATGCTGCGCATTTCCAGGCCATCAATGGCGCTGGCGATGGTTGGCTGATCCGCAGCAATAACGGGTTGTGAACTTGCCGCTAATAGTGCAAGACCTATCCCGCTTACACGGGAGAAGCGAATGATTGAAGCAGCGATTGTTTTTGAGTTGCAGATGATGCTCATTAATTCCAGCCTTGATTCAACGTGGATATCGATTTTGGTTTGGGAGTCTGATGCTGGCAGCACAGATTAATCTCGGGACGGTAATGCTAACTGATTTCTTCGAAGTATTTACCGAACAATTTCAAAAGGGTTTTCAGGAACGGACAGCAAGGAGATTCTCGACAAGTGCAGGCAAAGCCCGGGCCGATGCCTGCTGGATAAAATACCCCTTGGGGCTGGACTCCACTGCATTGGTAAAGGCTGAACGCTCGGTGTTGATTTCGATAACCGCCATACCCGAATGCAGGGCGTGCTCCACTGTCATTGCCGGCAGCGTGGTTGAACCGGAAGTACCAATTACCAGGAGCAGGTCTGAAGTTTCCAGCTTCCTCAAGGCACTGTCGGAGCGGTAGTAACGTTCCTCGTAATACTCATCAAACCAGAGGACGTGTGGTCGCATAGGACTGCCGCACTGATTGCATCGTAGTTTGTTCCATTCCTGATCCGGAATGGCATTGTCTTTACCGATACCAACGGCTTCTGGCAAAGGTTGCAGCGAACCCTCGCATTCCTCGAAGCAACGCATCAGCCGGATATTGCCATGGATTTCAAACAGGCAATCATCCGCAACCCCTGAAGCGGAGTGCAGGCCATCCACATTCTGGGTGATCAATGAAAATTGCTCCGGACCGCTGGCCTGTGCGAGGCACGCCAACGCCCGGTGCCCGGCATTGGGTTGGGCATCGCGACAAGCGTCAAGGCGCTTTAAGTACCAACCCCAGGAATCACGCGGTGAAGTTTTGAAAAACCGCCGGGTCGCCAGTTGTTCCGGACGATAATTCCTGGAGCCGATGGTCCAGAATCCTTCCGGACCACGAAAGGTCGGAATCCCGCTTTCGGCGGAGATGCCTGCACCGGTCAGGGCGACAATGTGTTGATATTGTTCGTTTATGAGGGACAAATCAGATGGAGCTGTTACCCGGCCCTGGTGATTTCAGCCAGAGGATGACCGAGTGCATCCATGTCCGGCCTGACACCCAGGCCAGGCTGGTCTGAAGCTGTCATGCTGCCATCTTTACGCTGTGGCGCACCCTCGGCGAAGGGCACTGTGACATAGGAATTAAAGTCGGTTGCCGTGAAACGGTAGCGCTCCGGGGTCGAGTGCGCCAGGTGCGCGATGGCAGCGGTAATGATGTCACCACCCCAGGTGTCCTCGATGGTCATCGCTGTGCCCATGCTGACGCAAAAATCGCGTGCCTGGGCTGTCTTTGTCAGGCCGCCAAATTTCGAGATTTTGAGATTCACCACGTCCATGGCAAGATCAGAATGGGCCCGTGCCAGCATATCGATACCATCAACAGACTCATCAAGCACAAAGGGATGGTCACATATCCGCCGAACACTGAGGCAGTCCTGGTAACTCGTGCAGGGTTGTTCGATATACACATCGACATCACGTACTGTCCGCACAACCCGTACGGCCTCATGTCGGGTCCAACCGGTGTTGGCATCAGCAACCAGGATGTCATTTTCATGCAACTCAGCTCGGACAGCATGAATGCGTTCGATATCGGTGTTGGGATCGCCACCTACTTTCAACTGGAATCGGCGATAACCCTCGGCTCGATAGCCGGCCACTGAAGCAGCCATGTTTTCGGGTGTGTCCTGGGAAATGGCCCGGTAAAGCGCCACGCTGTCACCGAAACGACCCCCAAGCAGAGTGGCACATGGCAAACCAGCCACCTTTCCCAGCAAATCCCAGCAGGCCATGTCCAATGCAGACTTAACATAGGGGTGCCCTTTCATGGCACGGTCCATGACCTCGTTCAGGACACCAGGCTGAGTGGGATCCAGCCCAACCACGTGCGGCGCCAGTTCTTTGATTCCGGTGCGGGCACCTTGTGCATAAGAAGGCAGGTAAAAAGGCCCGAGCGGACAAACCTCACCAAAACCGGTCAGGCCTTCATCGGTTTCAACGGCAACAACCGTGCTATCGAACACATCGACATACTTTCCTTCCGACCAGGCGTAACGGCCTTCCTTCAACGGAAGCCGGATGCCGTACATCAGGATTTTCGCGATCTTCAAATCGATTACTCAGCCGTGTTCAGGATGATCTTCACTGTGCCTGTAGCCCATGCTACATGGCTGGTTAATATCTTATATCGTGACAGATTTTGATGACGTCTGTGTGAGCTGTCTCAGCGCCTTCTTGTCTTCCGGAAGGTCAGGCCGGCAGCGCGACATCGAACTCAATTTCAGCCAGTTGGTGCGGAGCCATTCCAATGCGCTCCAGAAATGGATTCCAGCGTGGATCTTCCCGCAGACCGGCAAAAATGGGCTCGGTGTTAATCTGGCCCAGGCCCGCATCGTGATTTTCCAGTGCGATTTCCAGCCATTCAAAGGCCCGGTCCGGTTCGCCGCGCCAGGCACAGATGAAGCCAATATTGTATGCGCCTTCTTCCGCATAGGTATCAATCATCAGGTTGAGTTCTGCATCTGATTTTTCGGTCTCGCCCAACGCATGGTAAATCGGTGCCAGTCCCATATACCGGTAACCAGATCCCTTTTCTTTCATCGTTTCTTCCAGGGCATCTTCGAGGCGTCCCTGGAGCATACGGGAGGCACCAATGTTGTACTGCGCACTGAGTATCCCTGGCGACAAGCCCAGTGCATTTCGGTAGCTCGAAATCGCTGCCTCGTATTGCCCGGCACACCGGTAAAAGAATCCAAGGAAAGTATGTCCGGCCGGATTCATTGGATCACGTTCATTGACATATGCCTGCAAGGCGATGGCAGTATCCAGGCGGCCAAGTGATCGCGCCAGGTTCGCTGAACTGCTGATAATCTCAAGGTCACCTGGTGCCACGAGTAGCGCTTGCTGATAGTGCCTGGCTGCTTTCTTTAAATCAGTTTCAAAATGAGTGGCGATCCAGGCGCGAGTGCTGTGTGCGGACGCCAGTTCAGGATTCAATTCCAGGGCTTTTTCCGCCGCCTGGCGTGCCTTGATCAGAGCCTTGTCATGAGGGTATTCACCCTTACCCGCATAGTTGCAGTAGACGCTGGCCAGGCCATTCCAGCCCTCGGCATAGTCCGGCGCAATGGCGACTACCTGCTTGCTGAGTTCAAGTGCCTTTGCAAAGCTATCAGGTGTGCTCTGGCGCACGAGATAGCGGGATTGGAGATGCAGCGCATAGGCTTCAGGGTTGGTTTCAGTCACTTCTGATACGGGCTCAAGCAATGAAAGTTTGAGCTGATCGACTACCGCCAGGGCAATCTCGTCCTGAACCGCAAAAATATCGTCCAGCTCACGGTCAAAGGTTTTTGACCACAAATGAAAACCATCGCGCGTCTTAATCAACTGGGCAGTAATTCGCACACGCGAACCGGCCTTTCTGACAGACCCCTCAAGCACGTGTGCAACACCCAGTGTCCTGCCAATTTCACGTATGTCCCGGTTATCACCCTTGAACATAAACGAAGAGGTTCTACCAGCGACTTTGAATCGACTCACCTGCGTCAGGACGTTGAGAATTTCTTCTGAAATGCCTTCTGAAAAATATTCATTGCCAGCTTCATCGCTGAGATTCAAAAATGGCAGGACGGCAATGGAGTTTTCCGGCGAACCGATGCCCGGAGCCGAACCCGCCCGGTGTTTACTGCCAGTAATAACCGGCGCAACCAGCCGGTAACCGACCCCGGGAATGGTCTGAATAAACTCAGGTTTATGAGCGTTGTCACCCAGCGCTGTTCGCAACAGTGAAATTGCACGGGACAGAGCCTCTTCATTGACCACCCGCCCCTGCCAGACTGAATCAAAAAGTTCTTTGCGGGAAACGACCCTGCCATGGTTTCCAGCCAGGAAAACCAGGGTTTGCATCAGCCGGTTTTCGAGATGCTTGTCTTCGCCTTCGCGGGTGAGTGAATTGCTTCGAGGCTCCACTCGCCAGTGGCCGAGGTCAAAACCGGCCTCAACAAGCGATTGGTTTTCAACAATGTCAGTCACTGGCTGCTACTTGCCTGAAATACTGGAAAGCCATATGCAAATGTCATTCCGTAAGGTTTCGTAAGACATCATACAGATTTCCACAGGAGTCTCGTCACCGTTGCGCATAGATTCTGTCCCTGAACAATCGATTTATCAGAGAACCAGAGGGAGGAGATACATCATGAACGTAACATTGACATCCAGAACAGTTGTGAAATCCATGGTGCTAGCTGCCATGCTGACCACGATATCCGCGGAGAGTGTTTTTGCACAAAGTGCAGCGAGTGATCCGGTCGCCGAACTGGCGGACCTCTTTGCTTTTGTTGACCCGCCGTGCACTGGAAGCGGCGGTACCGGCTGCGAGGCTGATCCCGAGGAACTGATCGTGGTGCTTACCATGAACTCATTTGCCCCGGAATCCGCTCAGTTTTCGCCGGATGTGGAGTATCACTTTTATTTTGAGAACGACGCCGGAGAAGAACGCACAATTGACTGCTCATTTAACGATACCCAGCGAATCACCTGTGCTGGCATGGATGGCCTGTCAGTTTCAGCCCCAATCGACACGGTCCGTACCAATGGTGATCTGCGGGTGTACGCAGGCTTACGGGACGATCCCAACTACTTTGACCTGGACGCCCTGGAGGAATTCAGCCAGATCGGTATTGCCGCCTACTCACCACCAGGGAACGACTCCCTGGCTGGCAGTAATGTGCTGGCCATCGTTCTGGGCATCAGCATAAGCGCCATGCCAGCCGGTGCCGAGCCAGACCACAACCTGAACAAGATCTGGGCTTCATCGGAACGCGTGGCAGGCGGCGGTATTAACGGCGCCATTTCAGGTTCCTGGTACAACCCGCAGCAGGATGGGCAGGGTTGGGTAATCGAAGTGGTTGGTCGTGGGTCCCAGGATCCATCATTCCTGGCATATTTTTATGGTTATGCCAATGACGGTGAACAGCTTTGGATGATTACCGGCGACTCAGAGATTGATGGCAACCAGGCGACCGCTGATATCTACCGGCCAACCGCCAGCGGCTTTGGCGGTGACTATAACCCTGGCAGTTTCGTCCTGGGTGACGTTGTAGGGACTGTGACGTTTGATTTCGAGGAATGTGATTCAGGGATGGTGACATTCGAATCGGCCGATACGGCTACCCTGGCTGATTTCAGCAATGATCTCACCCGTTTGTCCAATATTGCCTCCCTGGATTGTTCCTTGTTGGCAACGGGCCAGGTAGACCGTGTCGGCCGTCCTTATATTGAATCGCTGATACCCGGTGACATGATTGATGAGTACAAAAGCAACAGCGACCAGGCTTCGTGGAACGCAGCTTATCGCAGCACGATACTGGGGTCTCTGAATGTGCTTGCCACAGCTGATGGAAATCCTGCCTGGAACGGATTTGGTACTGCTGATGACTGGGGTGGCATCCTGACAGACGATCGCCTCCAGATAGATGTTAAAAAAGCTCAAAGCGTTGATTACCTGAGCATCGAGCTTTCGCAGTTGGTGCCCCAGGACTGGAACGACAGTGCCGGGCGGGCCCTGGACTATGATATCCATGAGACATTTTTCAATGTCATCATCACCAGCTTTGACCCATTCATCGATGATTACCTTGACGGCAATGATCTGCCATTTTTAAACAACTTCCCGTTCCTGGCGGAACCGCACTAGGGCGGAAGTGCGGGCTGGCAGGCCCGGAAAATAGCCAGGCGCGGCAGCAAACCGCGCCTGGTTTTTTCGGTTTGCTTTCCAAAAAATATCCTAAAAATCACTTCAGCCTCAGTAGTCTATAATTCCCGCCTGTGAACTCTGACCAACCAAACCCCCGAAATGCCTGAGTGGCTCGGAATTCCGGCCGCGTTCATTGCGTGGAGTTTTGCTCTTTATGTCTACCTGGTTGCTCCCAGGACACTGGCAGCGCGCCTTCTTATTGCTCTCCTGATTGTTGACGGTATTGCGGTCATCAGCAGCTACGGAAACTCCTATGTGATTGACGCATATATCGGCTGGGGTGAGACCCGCTGGTGGCAAATCCACCAGGCCTCGGATTTTCTGGTCATCACTTATTACCTGGCTTTTATCGGTGTGACAGTAAGAACGCCGCTGACCCGGCCATTTCGAGGTTCGCTTGCACGATGGGTCCTGTTGATCCTGGGCTCATTCCTGGCCATTGGCATGTTTTTTCTCGACAAGCCGGGGTTGGAAAAGATGATGCCGGTGCTTTATCCAACCATGGTGATTACGCTCACCTGGGGGCTTGTGTCAGCCATTCATGCCTGGATGATTGCCAAAGATGAAGCAAGCCGATCACGTGCCCGTGCTTTTACCATGGCCTTTGGAGTCCGTGATGCGATCTGGATTGTGACATTCATCATCACGACCCTATTTACACTCGAAATACTCCCTGAAGACCACGTTTTGGGCGAGCTAATGCCGGTTGCGTACGTGCTGGCTGTCATCATCTATGTGCCGCTGGTGGCTTACGGAATGTTGCGCACACAATTGTTTGACATCGATCTGCGCATCAAGCGTACCTTGAAGCGAAGCACCGTTGCCGCGGCCTTCGTTGCGGCCTACTTCCTGGTCTCCGAGGTCGCGGCAAACTATTTATCTACTCAGCTGGGAACGGTTTTGGGGCTTGCCTGCACAGCAGCGCTGATCTTCTTCCTGGAACCCATCCAGCGTGCAGCCCAACGCTTCTCGGATGCAGCCATGCCAAACACACGGGCAACACCCGAGTACGAGTCATACCGAAAACTCCAGGTGTATGAATCGGCCCTGCAAACGGCCCTTGAAAATGGTGAAATTTCGAGCCGCGAACGCCAGATGCTAAACACCCTGATCAAGACGATGGGCATTGATGCACAGGCTGCAGCAGCCCTTGAAAGGGATGCCCTGGCGAGCGGCTAATACAGATTGGTTTGTGAATGAATTCGGCAGTAATTGCCAGTCTGCTCTCGTTGTCAGGATACAAATGTGCCACAGCGGGGGGACTCTGGATTCAATCGGGTAACAATTTCATATTCTTTGAGGGGTCTGCTTTCAGCCAAATGTGGACCAAAAACTGGATCGAAAACGGAGTAACGGAATGACTGCTTCCGGCCAAAAGTGGGCATTGACGGAGTAATAAGGCTAATTGCTGCTTTCGAACCTAGGGCGAACTTGTCGTTAAATCGGGAATGACTACTGAAAAAGGGCCAGAGGTAGCCGCTTGGCTACGTGTGTCCGGCCCCTTTATCCCGCTGCTTTATCGGTAGCACCACATAACAGACCTATTTGCAAATCACACTATCGCCCACTTGTTGGCAGACGTCCGGCCAACCATATTCGCGCCAGTAATCCACCATTCCCAGCTCAGTAACAAGCGTTGCAAACCGAGGGTCCTGACGAAATGGTGCCATATCGGACCGCCAGAAATACCACTCATAATTTCTATGGAAGCCATCCATGTCAAAAAACATCGCGGCCTCTCGATAGGCTTCATCGATCCGGTCAAATCCAACCAATCCTGTAAACTGAGTCATCGAAATAGCGAATGATTGCGACGAAATTGTTTCATTCTCTTCGAGTAGCTCGACAACTAACGGTCTTTTCGCTGGGTCAATCTTTGCCTCGATCAGTAATTTTAGCGTCAGGCGAATCTGAAGTTTGTGGTGTTTTTCTGCCATCCGTTCATCCCACTGCTTGGCGAAGCCAATCGCCCGATCGAATTCCCCGGTACGCAGGTTCATCCACGCCTGAAAGTACAGCCCTGAGGGATGACCCAAACTCCATGCGGCCGCACCATACTTCAAGGTGTTGCTGGTATCGTTCAGATAAAAATAAATCCACCCGAGAAGCGCATTGGCGCCCGGGTGAAATGGGTCCAGTTGATAAGCGATCAGGGCTTCTTCAAGCGCATCATCAAGACGACCAAGCTTGAACAGGTGCTCTCCATACCATAGGTGTGCTGTTGAATCCCTTCGTTCGTTGGTAATGGCAAGCAGGAAATGTTTTTCCGCTTCTGCCCATTCTCCATTCTCGTCAGCTAAACTACCCAGAACGGCATGAGCTTCGGCCAGGGAATCATCATGTGCAAGGGCCTTCTGTGCACTGGAGAACGCCAGGGCATAATGTTCACTCAACGGTGCGTCAGAATACTGCGGCAATGTGAAGTGTGTCGCCGCCAGGCTCGACCAGGCCCGGGCAAACTGTGGATCAAGCTCAGTTGCCTGCTCGAACAGTGCTATGGCGTGCCGTATATTCTCATCGCCACGGCGTTGCCATAGATAACGACCGCGCAAATAAAGCTCGTAAGCCTGCAGATTTTCGGTTGGTTTGACTTCAATGCGTTGTAGTTCATCTGTGGAAAGCTCGGCCTGTAAGGCATCGGCAATCTTTCTTGTAATTTCACTTTGTACCGCGAAAAGATTTGCCGCAGTTAACTCACGATCATAGATTTCTGCCCACAGGTGTTCATCGGTTGCCGCATCAATCAACTGCACGTTGATCCGCACCTGATCACCGGAGCGCTGGATGCCACCTTCGAGAATGTTTGCAACACCCAACTCTTGTGCAATTTCCGGAATATTTTTGATGGTGTCCCTGTATTTTATAGCCGAGGTGCGAGAGATAACGGTCATCGATCCGATCTTGGCGATGGTGGCCAAAAGTTCGTCATGCATACCGTCAGTGAAAAACTGGTCTTCCTCGCGGCTGCTGCGGTTAGCAAAGGGCAATACAGCAATGGAATTGTCACTGAGTGCTTCGGTTCGGGTGGCAGTGTGGCTTTCCTGCTCGGCCGATTGGGCAATTCGCTCATCTTCGACAGGGTCGAGCACAATCTTTTCGAAAGCGATGTACCCCAGAGCTACAGCCAGCACAACCAGGCTCACAAGAAAACGTGAAGACAGGGCTTTCCTGGATGAACGAACAAACGTCTGTGCCGACTGAATTTTGACTTCGGGAATCAGGCGGTAACCGTGCCCCCGCACGCCTTCAATATATATGGGCTCATTGGGCTCATCACCGAGACTCTGTCTGAGCGCCTTCATTCTTTGGGAAAGGTTGTCAGGCGTAATCACCCGATTGGGCCCCCAGGCCTGGTCGATTAGATCATCGTGTGAGATCAACGCTGGTGCTGCCTGAACCAATGCCTGGAGCAGCTTGAAACAGAGTTTCGTCAACTTGATCGGCTGCACGCCACGAGTCAGCAGGTGCCGATCCAGGTCCAGTGTTAAGTCAGAAAACTCGTAAATCATTCGAATCTGTCCGCCCCCAGTATTCTTTCAGGCCAATCCGCTGAGGATCGGAGCCCTCGACACAAAATCTACGTTGTTACGGGATTTCTGAGGCTTTATCAGCAAATTGTCAGCAAGTTATTGCCTTCTGATCACGCAGTATTCGTAGCGGCTTCCTAACATGTACCTTAGCACGGAAATTTTTTACAGGAATTCCGTGGGGGCGGCCAGGAATGAGGGGCTAAAGAGAAGTACAGGCTCCCGAGAGGTCGAGGTTAATCGTACATTTAATAGATAGAGAGGAGATTTGATTATGAAAGAAATTAGATTATTGCTGGTTTCGTTCTTGGTGGTCTGTTTTTCGACTACAAACGTCATCGCATCTGAAGAATCTGGCAACAATTCGGTAATTGACCAGACCTATCCACAAGCACAAGCAGAGGTCATTGAAACTTTTTTGGCCATTAGACAAAGTATTATGGACGGAGCTGGACTTGGAAAAAATAGCGAATACATGGATCAACTTATCTCTTTTCATGCCTACGGACCCAAGTTTACTGAATTCAATAATGGAGCACTTTGGAATAGTGCGGAGAATGAAGAACATGAACGTACGCTATTTGGTGAAATAGTAGACCTGGGAGGCGTTGAAACATTTTGGTTTCAACCTGGCTCTTTGAACGTTGCTGTCTATTATGGAAATGTAGCTAATTTAACATTTATCTCAGATTTTGAACTGTGGATTGACGGAGAGTTACTCCCAGTCGTAAATCTAATTACTTTATTATTTGTTAAAACAAAGGGTGAATGGAAAATGGTTCACGAACATCATTCTCCAGCAAATGTTCCCGAGTGAGAGAATAAGGGTCAGACCCATATGTTGCGGGCTCGCCAAATTACGATGCGGGTGGCTCCTGGATAATGTGGGGCGATAGGCCTCTGATAGGCCTCTTATACATGTAATGGTTCCTTTATCAGATAAAGGCAGATAAACCTATACATCACACAATTGAATTAGAGAGGGGCGGGGAGATATCCATCAGATGTATTGTCTGATGATTATCTCCCTCTCTAATTATGCTGAGCCATTTCCGCAATTTCTCCCTGATCAAGACCCTGGGATGACAGATTCCGGGGTAATTGCATCACGCAAAAATTATATCGGCTGTAACGCATTCTTCATATTTGTCACCATTGTGGGTGATATTCCCCACCCGCCTTCGCGGGGATGTCCGCTCCTGGCCGTTAGTGGACATTCGAAACACACTGAACGAGGATGCAAACCTGCCACATACGCGGAATGCTGGGGACGCCCTTCCCCCACTAAGTTGCTGACACTGATAAAATATCCAGATGTCTGGCCGGAAACCTCAATCGCCTTAAAAGGCTGACTGCTAGCTGTTTTCCGGTCCGACCGAAGACATGACGGCCAGTGGTCGCCCTTCAAGGTCATTAAAAAACGCCATCCATTCTTCGACACCATCGTCATGCTTGTGGATCATGTGTGGTGCGCTGATGAACTCAACCCCGTGCTCACTGAGCCGCTGATGCGTGGCATTAATATCAGCCACCCGAAGATAAACCAGGGATTCATCTCCCGGTGAATCTTCCGCCTGGGAAAGCATCAGGCGCGTTCCACCGCAATCAAAAAATGCAAGATCACCAAAGGTATATAGATGATCCAGCCCGAGCACATCGCGATACCATGTTTCAGTGGCTTCAATGTCTTTCACTGACCGGGCTATCTGGCCGACACAGATATATTCGGATTCATCATTCATTGCTGCTTCCATTTGATGTAAGTGACTGTCTTTTGGCGATCCCGTCCAGCTCTTGAGCGCTTTGCGGTTGGCAACGCCCAGCTTGGCAATGGCGTTAGCCACGTGATACTTGACTGCGTCCAGGCTGATACCGCGGCGGTCCGCAATTTGCTGGTTCGTCAGGCCGTGCCGTACTGAATGAACAGTGCGCCACTCTGCAGGCGTCAGGATGTCATTGTGTGGCGGACGTCCGCGGGATCTTCCCATTTGCAAGATATTAGCGGTACAAGGCGCGAATTACCCTCCCCTTTATTACATTTGTTTTCCTGAAACAGGAATACCAGCTGCGTTCATGCAATTAACAAATGCCTGGCGCGCCAGGTAAATCACTTCTACGCGCAAAGTATCATCCTGATACTGTTGCCCTGCCGCTTAGGTTTTAACAAAAACTAATAAAGGACCCTTTGCCATGGCTCTAATCGACAATGCGCTTATTTTCTTCTACATGGCAGCGCTGCTGGTCATCGGAATTTATGCGAACCACAAGCAGAAAAATGTCGATGATTACTACGTGGCAGGCCGGCGCCAGGGCACCATTTCAATCGCCTGCCTTTGGCTTGCCAGCTGGATCGGCGGCGCCTCCATCATTGGCAGCTCGGGCAAAGCATACGAGACTGGCGTATCAGCCGTTTGGTATGTCGGCGCTGTCGCGATCGGACTCTTTCTTTTCGGCCTGCTTGCCGCTCGCAGAGCCAAGATCCTGGGCGACCAACATCAATTCCTGACCTTTCCTGATCTGATTGAACATCAGTTCGACAGCCGAACCCGGGTTGTTGTCACACTAACCACCATAGCCTCTTATATCGCATTCTCCGCCGGTCAATTGGCCGCAGCCGCCAGCGTGCTACATGTGCTGCTCGGTTGGGATTTCTCTTATACCCTGTTGCTTGCCACCGGCGTTGTGGTTTTATACACCGCCACCGGCGGTTACCTGGCGGTGGCATGGACAGACTGGGTGCAACTGGTCCTGTTACTGATTGGCGTATTGTTGGTCGGGTTTCCCATTGCCATTCAACTCACCGGCAACTTTGAGCAACTCACAGCACAACTGCCGGAATCCTATAGCAACCTGGGTGCCTGGGGCTGGCCAGCCATTATCGCGATGGTGGTCAGCATGGTGTTGAGCTTTTTTACGTCGATGGATTGCTACTCACGCTCTTTCGCAGCAAAAAGTGCCAAAGCCGCCCGCAATGGCGCCCTGTTGGCTGTCCTGTTCGTGTTACCCCTGGCCGTCGCAGCAACATGGATGGGTATGACCACAGCAGTCCTGTTCCCAGGCATCACCGAAAATAACAATGTCCTGCCCACATTCGTAATGGAAATGTTTCCCGACGGATTCAAAGGCCTGATGCTGGTCGGAGTACTCGCAGCGATAATGTCAACGGCAGACATTTGTATTCTTACCGCATCAGCCAACATTACCAACGATATTTATGAACGTTATATCAATCCCGATATCAGCCAGAAAAACATGTTGCGCCTGGGCATGCTGGCCTCGCTGCTTATCGGGTTTTTATCTGCATTGATGGCGTGGAAAATGCAGGATGTGCTGGATATTCTCCTGATCGGCTTTACGCTTAATTCCGCTGCCGTGATCCTGCCATCAATCGCTGCACTGTATGCATGGAAAGTGAATGCTGGCGCCGCGTTCTGGAGTATATGCCTGTCATTCGTCACCGTTCTGGCCTGGTACGCTGGTGCATCACTTGAGCTGTCGCCTGTATTTGAGGTTGAGGCCCTCTGGCCTGGCCTGGCCGTCGCCACAATAAGCTTCTTCAGCCTTGGCTGGCGTGGTCGGCAGTCCAAGGCCATCTCCGCTGTGCAAGCTGCGGACCAGCAATAAGCACAAAATAACGGCCGCTGCCGTGGCGACGAACAGCACTTGAAGACGGGTGATATTCTTATCCAGATTGTAAATAGATTAATCCCGTGGTTCGCGCATCCTGAACCATTGGCAACAACAAACTGGCTGGCCAGGATATGAAAACAAGGCATTCATCACCCATCAATGCGTCTGCATCCGTGCTCTTAAATCATCCACTCCAATATTTGTTGGTACTGGTGTTCTTTTTTGCCGCGCCTTCGATCGCAGTCGCAGGTTCATGTACAGCGTTGGACAGTTTGCCATTTGTCACGGTTGACCTGGAAGACGGCGTTGGCCCCTTTGGCACCAATGCGATTGCAGAATCCTGGTCCGTGGAGTGTCCGACAGGCATCTCTCCGTGTCCGGCTGTTGCTTTTCCTAGTTTTTATACAGCGCTGCAAGCCGGCACTTACACCGTGACTTACACCAAGACGGTTGGGGGTGGTTCGATGGAACAATGCCAGTATCCACTTCGGATCGGCGCCACTGGCCTGCAGGCTGAACTTCAATGGGATTGGGACAATATCCCGGATAACGGCAGTGTTGACCTTGATCTGCATGTGCACCTGCCAAACAACACGGCGGCATGGGGCGGCAACCAGGGGAATGCGGTGGTGTGCGCGTGGAACAATTGCACAGTTTCCAGCTATCAAAATGCGACCGGCGTAAACTGGTTTGGACCCGGTATGCCCCCGGATCCTGTCGACTGGTATTTGTCACCGGTGCTTGAAGAAAATTCCTGTTATTTCGCGCCGCGGGGAATAGGCGCGGATTGGCAATCAATTGGAATGGGGTGTCATAACCCCAGGCTGGACATCGACAACGTCGCCTGCGACCCAACGGTTACAGATCCGCAGGACTCCAGTTTTTGTAATCCGGAAGTCAGTAACATCGATTATCCGCCCAACGATGAATGGACCCGCATCGCGGTGCATTACTTTGACAATGGTGGAGAATCCGTTGACATTCATCCGCAGGTCACGGTGGCCTGCCGTGGGCAAAGCCCGACCGTTCTTGGCCCCACGGGCTATGATCAACCGGTTACATTTCCTGCGGCCGACGGCGGTGATCTGTTCTGGATTGTGGCTGACGCGCTTTTTCACCGGGATCCGGTCAGCGGGGCCAGCCTCTGCGTGGTGCGACCGCTTTATGCAGATGAAATGCTTCAGACGCCAATATTAATAACGGTGGCTGAAGCTCAAATTTCGGTTGGCCCAAATTACCTGCAGGTGACAGACCTGAGTCTTGAACTTCAGGAAGGCCAGCCGGTGCTGCCGGCGGGTGGCCAGTCACAATACCTGGTCAAGGTTGAAAATAACGGCCCTGATGATGCGTTTGGCGCGCGCGTCATGCTTACTCTTCCCCCGGAACTGTCCGATAACAGCTGGACCTGCACCCCCGATCCGGGTGCTTCGTGTGCCTCCTCTGGCGGACCCGGACTTGACCAGTTTTTTAATGTTCCTTCAGGCGGCGCAGTCCGCTACCTGGTCACCATCAACCTGCCAACGGATGCGCCTGAAGTGCCCGTGACATTGAGTGGCGAGGTTGAGTCCCCCGAAAGTTATATCGATGTGGTTTCGACAAACAACGCAGATAGTGTTTCAGGCGTGATCGGGCTTTTTGGCGATGGGCTCGAATCAGGAATCGAACCCTGATGACAATACAGGTGGATAACTATCAGGCGCTTAACACCCATGAGCATCCCAGAAGTTGCTGGTGTAGACTCTACCATCGCCTATTGCGTTATTATTTTGGAATGAATAGGCAATCAATCCAGGTGACATAAAAATGAACATACTTGAACTCTTCGACGACTGGGAAGATGTAGTGAAGTGCAAAAGGGGCGCTGAATTATTCGCCGAAAGAACACCAGCCGACTTTATGTACGTGATCCTTGATGGTGAGATCGAGTTGTCGCTGCATAATGAGCCTTTAGGGGTTGAAATGGACGGCGGCATCATCGGTGAAATGGCCATGATCGTCGATTCAAACCGCAGTGCCACGGCGACCACGCTGACCAAATCGAAGCTTGCTCGTGTGAATCGCGACCAGTTTCGTGAACTGGTTGCATCCAATCCCGATTTTGCCCTGCACATCATGCAGATTCTGGCGAATCGTTTGCGTGCCATTAACGAACAGGTGACCAGCCAGTACAGCCGCTATAGCTAAGGGGAGCGAAATAAGAGTTAAGCCTTGTTTCGACGCAGCAACCTATTCGTTCCGGCAGAACTACGCCAGCTGCAGGTTAAAGGGATCCCCGATGGCAGAAACTTCAAAGACTCTGACCGCCTCATCAAACCCTTTCGGATGAATTGATTTTTCATTCCGAACAGTCAGGCTGTCCCCGCAAATCTGCCGGGTGCGATCTGAAACCAGTATCTGACCACCTTCGGTTTCAGATTCTATCCGGGCAGTGAAATTGACGTTGTGCCCGACCACGCCATATTTTGCACGCATTTCCGACCCGATATTTCCCACCACGACGTCACCACTGTTGATGCCTATCCCGGTCTTGACTTCGGGCAGGCCAGACTGGCGATTCAGCTCATTGACTCTCGGCATGGCCAATTGCATCTCAATGGCGCAAGCCACTGCTCTCGAGGCGTGGTCCTGCATCGGGCCAGGGGCGCCAAACAGGACCAGGATGGCGTCACCGATGAACTCATCGATGGTACCCCCATGCCTGAGGATAACCTCGGTCATGGGAACCAAAAAGTTGTTCACCATCCTGACCACTTCTTCTGGATCCCGCTGTGCAGATATCCGCGTAAATCCGCGAATGTCCGCCATCAGGATAGACATCTCGCGCCGCTCACCGCCCATCTGCAGACCTTCGGGCGAGTCGAGCAGGGTTTGAGCAATCTCATTGGTGAGGTATCGCCCGAATACCGAACGGATAAAGTCGTTTCGTTGTTCAAGGTCTGCTGCCAGATCCCAGACTTTGTCGTTGGCCTTCTTCAACGCCAGTTGTGTTTTGACACGTGCCAGCACCACCTGAAAATCAAGGGGTTTTGTCACATAATCATTGGCGCCCTGTTTCAGGGCAGCCACGATGTCTTCCCGTGTATCCCTGGCGGTGGCCATGATCACAGGCAGCATGCTCTGATCCCGTGTTTCCCTGACTTTCGCCAGCATCTCGACGCCACTCATGCCCGGCATCATAATGTCCAGCAAAACAAGATCGCAGGGGCCATTTTCCAGCAGCTCCAGGGCTTTAAAGGCATCCTCAGCAACGATAACGTTGAATCCTTTCTTCGCCAGGCGACGGGAGAGAAGATCACGGTTCATTTCATTATCATCGACAACCATGATGGTCGATGAACCAAATTCGCTTTCGTTGTGTACTTCGGTGACGCTTGAGGTCATGCTGGTTCCGCAATGGTCAGGTGCTGGATTTCAGGATCGGAGAATAATACATGAATAACTCAACCGGGAATCCAAACAAGATTCATCCCTTGCTGGGCCGATCTTACTGGGCGAGGGTATTTGCCTATGTTGCCGCCAGTCTTCTGGTCTTTAAGCAGGTTCCTGCAGATCAGCCCTGGCTCCAGTATTTGGTTCTGTTTATCGGCTTCATATATCCAACGCTGTTTTATCACCTGGGCGTTCGTGCAAAAAATACTCGCCTGGTTGGAATAATTGGTTACTACCTGGACACTGCTATCTGGAGCCTGGCGGTCGTCTTTTTTCACTACTCCATTGTCTTGCTGCTTCTGATACCCCTCTTTTCATTTGTCACCTCGATACTGATGCTGGGCGTCAGGCGCGCAATGCCGACCACAGCCCTCATGGCATTCATTTTGTTATCGGGGCTTTACATCGAACCGGTCGAACTATTTGAGGGCTTTTCGACCGGGCAGGCTATTTTTGGCTGGGCAATGGCACTGGTATTCATGCTTTATATTGCGCTGCTGGTCAATGGCACCACGCGCAGCTTTGTTACCGCCAAACATCAGCTGGAGGCACGTAACAGAAAAATCCGTGAACAGTCAGATCAGTTGGCAGCAATGACTTATGTATCCCAACTGGTCAATTCGACCCTTGATCTGGACGAGATCATGGTGACAATCATGCGCAGCCTAAACAGTGTCTTTAACTTCAATCTCATGGCCATTTTGTTTCTGGACGACAAACGCAGGAAACTCCAGCTCGACCGCATGATCGGCGACTTATCTGACGATCTGAAGGACAGTCTCGAAGGCCTGGACATTCCGATGAGCGAAACAAACAGCGTGTTCACGCGCACCATCGAAGTGGAAAAGCCCATCTACCTGGCGGATGTTTCAGAGGACATCGGCGCTGCAGAAGGCGTCAGTAAAATTATCTACCAGCGAGTGCCAGCTAAATCAATGCTGACATTTCCGCTGCGTCGCGATGGCGATGTCGAAGGGGTTCTGGTCTTTGCCAACACGAGAGACCGATTCGAACTCGATGATGAAAACATCAAGGTCATTGGCCGCTACGTCACTTATATCGTCAGCGCCATTCGCAACGCCAGGAATTACCAGACCATCCAGGACGCTCGCGCGGCGGCGGACGCAGCCAACTCAGCCAAGAGCCAGTTTCTCGCCAATATGAGCCACGAGTTGCGCACGCCCCTGAACGCCGTGATCGGTTACACAGAGATGTTGCAGGAGGAGGCCGAGGATCTTGGGCTTAAAGACATGATCCCCGATTTTGAGAAAGTCAAAAGTGCCAGCCATCACTTGCTGCATCTGATCAGCGAAGTGCTGGACCTTGCCAAGATCGAGGCTGATCGCATCGAACTGAACCCGGAAACAATCCAGCTTGAAGAATTCCTCATGGATGTGCAGGCCAATGTTGAACCGTTGATCGCCAAGAACCGTAATGAGCTCAGGGTCACGGCAAGATCAGAACTTGGCGAGGTTTTTCTGGATCGGCTCAGGATTCAGCAGGTGGTGCTTAACTTGCTCAGCAATGCCGCAAAATTTACCCACAAGGGCGACATCGAACTGATTGCGGATCGATTCAGTGAACATGATTTTGACTGGCTGATCTTCAAGGTCAGTGACAGTGGTATTGGCATGACTGATGAGCAACTTGAACAGGTGTTTGAGCCGTTTGCACAGGCCGACAGTTCCACAACGCGCGAGTTTGGCGGCACGGGTCTCGGACTCAGCATCAGCCGTCAGATTTGTGAACTGATGGGTGGCTCGCTGACTGCGGAAAGTGAGAAAGACAGGGGTTCAACTTTCACTGTTCGCATTCCGGTCAAGTCGACCGGCATCAGAAAAGACATCGTGGATGCCCCTGAAGGCTTGCCAGCAGCAGGATCCGGCCATCCAAAAGATTCGCGACCCGGCGTGTTGTTGATTGATGATGACACAAATATTCTCGACCTGATGACGCGAATGTTGAAGCGGGCAGGTTATACGGTGGTAACAGCAACCACCGGCGAAGAAGGACTGAAAACGGCCCGGGAACTTCGGCCAGGCGTCATCGTTCTGGACGTTATGCTTCCCAGCATGGATGGCTGGTCAGTCCTGACAAAGTTAAAGTCAGACCCTGAGCTTTGCGGGATTCCCGTGGTGATGCAGAGCATTCTCGACGAATCGCAAAAAGGGTACATGCTCGGTGCAACGGAATACCTCACCAAACCGGTCGAACGCCGTCGTGTGATTGACATCATCAGCAAACTAAAGAGAGATGGTGAGAACCAGCGGGTCCTGATCGTGGAAGATGATTCGGATACGCGCGAGATGATGGCCCTGTGGCTTAAAAATGCAGGGTGGAAAGTCACGACCGCAGTCGATGGCAGGGAGGGCCTTGAGGCCTGGGATTCTGCTCCGGCTGACCTGATCATTCTCGACCTGCTCATGCCCAACATGGATGGGTTCGAATTTATGGAAGAGATGCGCGACAAGCCGGGGGCTGCCAATGCCCGGGTGATTGTAATCACAGCCAAGGACCTGACCCGTGAAGACCTGACCCGGCTCAAAGGCAGCGTGGAGCGTATTATTCAGAAGACCAGTCGATCAACTGATGAGATACTGAGTGAGGTTGGCAGGCACCTGACCAACTGTCAGGATGGTAGCGGGTAATTAAAACAATAAGAGCTGAGGGGTAGTCATGCCAACAGTATTGCTGGTGGAAGATAATGAAATGAATCGGGACATGCTGTCCCGCCGTCTGCGGCGCAAAGGTTTTGATGTGCTGATGGCCATCGATGGTGATGAATGCATGTCCTGCCTTGAGACATCGCAACCGGACATCGTGCTGATGGACATCAATCTTCCGGGGAAGGACGGTTATGAAATCACACGCATGATCAAAGCGGATCCAAAGGCGCAAGGCATTCCTGTCATTGCATTAACGGCACACGCCATGTCCGGTGACCGGGAAAAATCAATCGCCGCAGGTTGCGACGATTACGACACCAAACCTGTCGATCTTCCGCGGTTACTCGAAAAAATGCTGATGTTGATGAAGAACTGAAAGCGCCGGTTCCAGCCGCAAATTCACCGCTTTTCAGCCAAAATAGTAGATTGCCGCACCATTGATCAGGATATGGCAGGTTGCGTCGATGATGATGTAAAGCAACTTTGTCAGATGATCGGGCATGTCAGGCGGAAAACCTGTACGCCAGCATTCTGAAAAAGGTTTGCTGTTGGGGAAAGGCAGGTTTTTTGCCCAGATCAGGAAACGCGGCAGGCGCCAGCGGTCGATCATGAAATGGGTTCCGGCGATGATTCCGAGCGTAATGGGCTCCTGGGTAATCAACAGGAAAGGCAGCGTATAGAAAACAACATGTACCAGGCAAGCGAGGGAACTACGGAATTTCTCCCGCGCCATCCAATCGCTTTGCAGGATAAAGTCGCCAACTAGGTGGGCGACAATCTGGTCGGCTGCGTACACGAATTACTCCTGTAAGGCCCTATATCATGAAGGTCGGAAAAGGTTTTGGCAAAACCAGGTTGAATGACGGTCTGGAAAAATGGGTCAGCACACTTTTTGGCATGGTGACACGCAATGGGTCAACGGCCATTTCAGGTCCAGGTCTTCAGTTTTGTTTCCAGCCGGCCAACCGCATTCCTTCCAGGTACCGGTCAGCGATGTCGTCCGGCACGATCGTTCGCAAATGCTTTTCTGAAAAATCAGGCGCCACTTCCTCCATCTTTTTCAATGCCGATCTGGCTTCTTCAGCCTGGTTTAAAAAGCTGTGCGAAGCTGTGAGCAAACGCAGCGCACCGGGCTGGCCTGGTCGCAGGTTCAGACTTCGATGGGCGTATTCCAGGGCCAACTCGTAACGCCCTGCTGTGAAATGCGCCGCTCCGATATTGAAAATGAACTCATGCAACAGTGGGTCCTGTGGCGACAGGCGGATGGCCATCTCGATCATCGGGATGGCATCATCCGGCCGGCCGGACTGCGTCAATGATGCTCCCAGCGCCCAGTAGCCCATTGCCCAGCTTGGATTGATCTCTATGGCGCGTTCCAGAGCTGCGATTGACTGAACGAAATCCTTCATCATCGAATGCGCGTAACCCAGCGCTGTCAATGCCATGGCATCGTTCTTGTCCAGTGCCACGGCTTTGTTTGCAGCACGTACTGCCTGTGTTCTGGAAGCCAGGGGATCTTCCGACCACTGGTAAACCACCTCATACATATAGCTGAAGGAGATCAGGCTGTATGCAATTGCAAGGTCTGGTTCCAGTTTAAGAGCACGACGTGCCCAGGAATGTGCCTGGGCCGTGTCTTCGATTGTGTACTCGAAAAGGTGCCACATGCTTCGGTGAACACATTCCCAGGCGTCCAGGTTTTTGGGCTTTTGGCGCAAGGCGTGTTCCCTGGCTGATTTCGACAGCGCAGGCCCCACCGAGCCGCCAATGGCAAGGGTGATCTCATCCTGAATTTCGAAGATGTCCCTGATCTCCCGATCATATCGACCAGACCAGATCTGGTGAGCATCGACCGCGTCGACGAGCTCTGCATTGATCCGCATGCGATTACCGGCTTTGCGAACGCTGCCGGTAACGACATAGTGTGCCCCCAGTTCCCTCCCAACCTGCCTGACGTCCACCGCCCTGCCCTTGTAGGTAAAACTGGAATTGCGGGCAATGACAGGGTAAATCCGTAATGCTGCCAACGATGTAATCAGGTCCTCAACCAGGCCATCAGCAAAGTACTCCTGGTCCTCATCTCCGCTCAGATTTCTGAATGGCAATACCGCGATTGCGTGCATTCCACCGAAGCCGGGAACATGCCGGCTCGCAGGCGCATGACCCGGGGCTGTTCCTGAATCAGTGTTGCTGTGGGCTGCACCGTTATCGACCTCGAAAACCTGTACCGGCCTGGGAACGTTTTTGAACTCGTGGTCGCCCAGGTCGAGGAATTTAACGGGTAGTTTCCCTTCGACCTGGTGCATGACGGTGGCTGATATTGCGATACCACCCGGCCTGGCAATGGTCTGGATTCGAGCAGCAAGGTTGACGCCATCACCGACAACGCGCTGACCGTCAACAATGAGATCACCAACGTTCAAACCAATCCTGAACACCATGCGACGTGACACGTCGAGTGCAGCATTGTTCTCATCGATTTGCCGTTGAATCTCAATGGAACATTGCACCGCGTCCACAGCGCTTGGAAATTCCGCCATCACATTGTCGCCCACCTTATCGACGACCCGGCCACCGTGCTGTCGAACCAGACCCGAGAAAACACAGATATGCTCATCAAGTGTTTTAAGCGTGGCCACTTCATCATCGGCCATGAGTCGTGTGTAGCCAACAACATCTGCGTTGAGGATGGCGGCGAGTCTGCGCTCAACCGGTTTGGCTGGCATGACTGATCCTTCCGTTGTGTGGAGCTGCAATATTACATCCGGGGTGCTGAGAATGGGTAGAATTCTACAATCGCTCGAAAACGCCCCTGAAATTATTGATATCCATGAACCATCGCAAAAATTCGCAGAAATTGAACGTCTGATGTATTCGGGAAAAATCGAAAAATATGGAGTGCAGTAGAAAGTTGACGGTCGGGTCAATCGAAAAGGAAAGGAGTTACAACATGACTATTGCTTTACGATTGGTAAAGGAAACACCAACCACTTCATCATGAATAAATCCCGACAGCTTTACCTGGTGCGTCATGCCAAATCATCGTGGAAAGACAACAGCCTCGCTGACATTGATCGGCCATTGAACAAACGTGGCAGGCGCACCTCGCCCGAAATGGGACAGCGCCTCGCTACACAGGGCCACCACCCCGATTTGATCATTTCGAGCCCAGCCAATCGTGCACGAACCACGGCCTGCAACATCGCCCGGGAGCTCGGAACTGACGAGTCCGAGATCAACATCGACAACGATCTGTATTTCTCCGGTACTGGCGGCTTGTTAAATGTGCTGGAGCGGGTGGACGACCGATATAGGTCCGTCATGCTGTTCGGTCACAACCCAACCATGACCGACATGATGAACCGCCTGAGCGGTGCGCGGGTTTACAACATGCCGACGTGTGCCATTGCAATCATCGGCTTCGACATGCCCTCCTGGGACATGGTGCGAACGAGCGAAGGTACCCTGCTCGGTTACGACTATCCCAAGGGCAGCGGCCGGTTCAGTCCTGATACCAGATAGGCGGACCAATAGTCGTACGCCAGAACATATGACTGGTGAAAAGTTCGAACCCGGCCTGGAATCAAATTGACTTGTCGGTATCCGTCACCTATTAGTTAAGGTTGAGGCATGTAAACGATTTGAATCGCCCTGAGCATCAGGGCGCCTGAATCATTTATTGGCAGCACCTTTGTCGAACAAAGAACTCTCTGACTGCCGATCTATCAAAATCCTTCACGTCACCCTGTAAGGGGCCTTTGGTGACTGTCGCACGACGACCACGTGGGAGGGTCGGGTGATGGGAACAAGAACCAACAGTTTGCTAGTTTGGAACCTGATCGTTGTTCTGCTGTTGGCCGCTTCGCTGCCATCTGTGCTCTC
>DATFLY010000018.1:0-15171 GCA_035267185.1 Lysobacterales bacterium
CGCTGCTCATCAACGTGCAATCCACTGACTTTCTTCTCTTCTCCGTTCATGTATGAAACGCGTCTCAGGTTGGCCTTAACCCTGGCGACAACCTCCCTGAGGCTGAACGGTTTGCAAATGTAATCATCAGCGCCGACTTCCAGCCCCAACAGCTTGTCTATTTCTTCGACCAGTGCCGTGACCATGATGATAGGCACTGTGCTCTGTTCCCGAATGGCCTTGCAAACCTCGAGCCCGCCAAGCCCTGGGAGCATCAGGTCAAGTAAAACAAGATCTGGCTGGTGTTCCAAAAAGGCCGATAATGCTTCGTCGCCCCGGGTGACGGTGTGCGTCCGAAAACCACCTTTTTCCTCCAGGTACTCACTGAGAAGCCCGGCGATCTTGTTTTCATCTTCGATGATCAGAATGAAGGCAGGCTGATTCACGACGAAACGGGTAATTCCAGCTTCACGCAAAGCCCACCCAGGTGGCCAGGTTCGGCTTTTATTGTCCCACCATGAGCATCTGTGACTTTTCGGGCAATGGCCAGTCCCAGCCCGCTGCCACCAGAGTTTCGGTTTCGGCTGCTCTCGCGCCTGTAAAGGCGTTCAAATAACCTGTCGCACTCTTCCTTTGGAACGCCCGGTGGACTGTCATTGACACTCAACACTGCGAGGTTGTCTTGCCCTGATAGTGTCACTTCAATCACTCCCGGTGCGTCTGTGTAAAGCAAAGCGTTATCCAGCAGTATTCTGACCAGCTGACGCAGACGCAGTTCATCAGCACTGACCGTAACCGGTGTCGAGGGTAGTTTTGTCTCGATTCGAATGCCCTTTTCCAGGGCACGATGACGCACCGAATCCAGGCAGGCTTCAAGCAATTCATTCAGGTTGAGATGCTCCATTTTGTAAGCCAGCGCACCTGAATCACTCAATGCAAGCAGATGAAGGTCATCCACCAGCTTGTTGAGGTTGATTACTTCCTCATGAATTGAGGTAAGGCTTGATTCATTAAATGGGCGGACACCATCTGTGATTGCCTCCATTTCCCCCTGGATGATCGAAAGTGGCGTACGAAGCTCATGAGCCATATCCGCCATCCATCGCTGCCGCGCATTGCGATTTTCTGAAAGCGAATGAGCCAGCTGATTCACATCACCACTGAGTTGTGCAATTTCATCTGAGCCATGCTGGGGCACTTGAACTGAATAATCGCCTGATGCCAGCTTGCGAATTCCACTTGCTGCTGCCGAGACAGGCTGGCCCAGGTGCCGGGCCAGAAACCAGGCCAGAAGCGCAGCCACTGCGAGTCCAAGTCCAAGCCCCAGCCACAGCACGCGCTGCATCCTTTTCACAAAGGCCTGCTCGGTGGGCGCCAGCATTGCCCGGGGAGAGACCACGCCCAGCCAGCCGACAACGCTCCCACCTGCCTCCACTGGCACAAGCTTATCTTTGGGAAACTGCCTTGATGAATGACCAATAACGGCCCTGTACTCAGGATCCAGCAGGAAAACCCGGCGATGCAGAGCACCATCGCGGCCGGATTGTTCGGGTCGGAACTTTGGTGGCTTCCTGTCCCGCTTTCGGTCAGGCCTGTCAGAAGGTGGTGGCCTGCGTGCTGCACGACCGTCGGCAGCTGGCAATCGATCGCCCTGGCGCAGCTCTACCAAAGTTGAACTGAGCATCTGGTGAAAGCGCCTGGGATTTTGCTTCAATTCCGTCCAATCCCCCCTCGCCTCGTACCAATTCCCCAGCACGGCGGCAAACTCCGGCATGAGAGTACGCTCGCGCTGAGCAAGAAAATCTTCAAAGCCCCTGCCGATATTGACACTGGCAACCCACAGGATAAGCAATAACACCAGGGCAGCACTGGCAAACAGTGCGATCAGCAATTTATGTATCAGACGAAATTTCATCAGGCGCCTATCCTGCATCAGACAGGAATACCACCACAACACCACGGGGCAATATCCACATTTTCTTCATATTTCTATCGAATTCGTCGCGCAAAGTAACAATCACCCGAATAGCCGGGACTATTTTATTGACAGGAGTAATTTGGACATGAAAAAGGTAATCATGACTTTAGCGGTATTGATGCTGGCTGCAACCAGTGCTCAGGCACAAACCAGTTCTGACGACACCCGGGCAGGCAAAGGCGGCAAGCACCGTGGCGACCCGGTTGCGCGCCTGACCCAGGCACTCGACCTGAGCGATGACCAGGCGATGGAGGTGTCTGTTATTCTTGAGGAGTCACGTGATCAGCATCGCGCCATCCAGGAAAGCGTCCAGGCAGAACATTGCGCCGTTCGCCAAAACACACATGACCAGCTTTCAACAGTACTAACTGAAGAACAAATGACTAAGTTTGAGCAGATGAAAACCAGGCGAATGAATCGCGGCCGGCATGAAGGAATGCCGAGATTTGCAAACTGCGAAACCTGATCACCTGCACAAATAAATCTCGCAACCAAAAAAATCCGCCCGGATGGTCAGTCCGGGCGGATTTATTAATTGGTCCAGAAGTTCAGAGTCTTGGCGGCCTGCAGTCTCCATTATTACCCTGGTTGCCGGCGATCCTGAATTCGTCATCCTGTAGCTCGTCCCCGTTGATGCCCCTGCGCTGCGAGTCCGTGTAGGAGTGGCTCAATCCCCCCCTTCATCTGTGATTCCTGAAGGTGAGAAATACGCGTCTCTCTGTTGCAGGTGACCAACTTCGAATTTGTCACCCTGCTCATTAAGCCGCAACAGAGTTGGACTCAGGGCACTGTGACCAAATCGATAAGCTGCACTGGCGAAAATGTTGGCGATGGACGCATCAACATTATCCTGGTAGCCACCATAACCACGCAATGCATCGCGACCCAGTAAGCGCGGTAGATATTCACGATAGGTAATGATCTGCAACTCCGCGCCCACCAGTTTTCTTGCTCGCTGATAAATCTCGTCTCCGTCGAGGTTGGGATTGTCGTTGCTGATGACGCTACACAAACGATTGTGCTCGCGCAGGAACGAAACGCGGTTGAAAAACTCATAGATGACGGATTGGATGTACAACCACCCCTGCCTGATTGATCGCTGATTCATACCTGCGAGAAAGTGGTCGCAAACCGCTCAAACGCCGCTTCGTCCCCAACCACCGTGGCCAGCCCTCTTTCAAGGGCTGTTTCAATATCAATTATTCCCGTACCCAGCTGGTCTAATACTGCTGCTGAAGTCTCCAGAGTAAACGCCGCATCAGGGCAACGGCCGAATTCCGTTTCCAACTTTCCCTTGCTCATATTAAGATGAAATACGACATCATCGACTCTGAATTCGTAATTCTCGGTGACATCCGGAGCCCTGTCCGGATCGAATAGTGCCCTCAAGGCAACCACCAGCAAATCCGGTCTGCTGACACCAGGCGAGTCCGGATCAACCTCAATATGCTTCAGGCTCCAGCGAACTATTTCATGAATCACTGGCTCCAGCCCATGGCCCTTCTTCGTGAGTTCATAGTGCTCCGCCTCGTTTGTTGGCGAAACTTTCTTCACGATGCCTTCATGACCCAGGTCCCTGAGTCGGACTGTCAGCAAGTTTGGGCCCATACTCGGAGCACTGGCGAGTAACTCCTTGAATCGTCTCGGCCGTGCGAGCAGGTCCCGCACGATTAACAGCGTCCATCGGCTTCCCAGCAGATCCAGGAATCGGGCCACAGAACAGGCTTGTCCGTAATTTCTTGAACTCATGACTTCTTGTACATAACGTTGATTCTATTTTAATATATATTTTATATAGTATTTAGTAAAAGGAAAGGCAAATGCGCAATTTCTATTTTGTTCTGGCCATCATTGGCGCTGTTGTACCCATGTATTTCTTTATTCAGTTCTTCTACGGGGGAACAGAGGCCATCGCCGCAGCTGATTTTATTCCGGCGCTGTTTGTGAACGGGGCCACCAGGGGATTCGCAGCTGATCTCCTGATCACTTCGTTTGTATTCTGGGTATGGATGTGGCGCAGGCGTGACACAGGTCCGAATATGGCGATTTTTATTGCCCTGAACCTGTGCATCGGACTTTCCTGTGCCTTGCCCGCATATCTCTATGCAACCACTCCCAGACAAGCATAATTATCACTAAATTGAGTGCCAGATCGTGGTGTGAATGCGAATTCGACGATTCAACTCATTAGTGACACACTGTTCCGGCTCAAGTGCTATTTTCAAAATAGGAAGTGGGACAAGGCTATAATGTATCCGCAAACAAGAGCTTTGCGATTCAGGCATCGGCTAAGGAAACATTCTGCAGCTTTGCCAGATGCTTGAGCTGATCGTACCCAACCACTTCACTGCCACTGCGATTTTAAAAAAACGAGGAAAGTGTATGGCGGGAGAAACAGGAAGCCAGTTTCGCTCGCGTCATTGTTTTCCAGGAGTGAACCAATGAAATTCAGTGCTGAACTACTGCTTGCGGATTGCAAATCTGCCCTTTCAGAAGTTGACGCCCAGTCTGCAATCCATGACATTGTCCAACGTGCTGTCAGCGACTCCTCACAGGTGAAAAGGAATCTTGGCGAGCCGAAACGTGGTGGAATAGACATCATTCACCGGTCAGGCGAACTGACAATTCTCAACGTGCTGTGGGGGCCAGGCATGACCATGCACCCGCATAACCACAACATGTGGGCAGTGATTGGTGTTTACGGCGGGCGCGAAGACAATGTATTCTTCAGGCGCGACGAAGAACAAGGATTGGTTCGACATGGCACAAAAGTGCTGGAGCAAAAGGACACAATTTCCCTGGGAGAGAGCATCATCCACCAGGTAACCAACCCACTTGAAACCATCACCGCTGCCATACACATATACCCGGGTGACTTTTTCGATACGCCGCGTAGCGAGTGGTATCCACCGGATTACCAGGAACGCCCTTACGATGTAGCTCATACTCTACGGGTATTTGAGGAATCCAACAGAAAACTGGCCAGTTAGACAGCTCATTTGCGAGTAGAACAGACGCTTGAATAACTCACCACAATCGAAAACCGAATGTGCCGGGAACAAACCGGTCGCAAGCATTGCGACCTGGAAAGCGGCGGTTGCACCTTTCCAGCGACCCAATCGCTGGCGGGCGTCGTGGCAACTGATCAATTCGATCTGTGGCTTTGCCATTGCATGGGCGTTGATGTATTTCACTGTGCAAATATCCTGGTGGCTGACCATACCGCTGATCATCATTACAGGCGGCTTGCAGATCAGGATTTTCATCTTTTTCCACGATTGCGGTCACGGTTCATTTTTCAGGTCCCGAAAGGCCAACAGCTTCTGGGGTTTTATCTGCGGCATCCTGACTTTCACGCCCTACTATCGATGGCGCTGGGAGCACAATCGTCACCACGCGAGATCCGGCAACCTGAACCACCGGGGCACTGGTGATATCTGGACCATGACAGTGCAGGAATACCTGGATGCCCCTCGAATTACGCGACTTCGCTACCGAATTGCACGCAACCCGTTCATGATGTTTCTGATCGGGCCGCTATACCTGTACCTGTTTAAGGAACGCTTCGTCAATTCGGCTGGTACATCGCGAGAAACCTGGTCAGTCATCTGGATGAACCTGGCATTAATACCACTCTTTGTCGGCATGATATTACTGTTCGGGTGGGTCAACTACCTGATCATCCAACTGGCGGTTTTACTGGTTGCCGGTTCTGTTGGGATATGGCTTTTTTATGTGCAACACCAGTTTGAAGATGTCTACTGGGGTGATGATTCAGACTGGAACTACACAGAGGCCGCTTTAAAGGGCAGTTCTTACTACAATCTGCCCAGGATTCTGCACTGGTTTACCGGAAACATCGGTTTTCATCACATTCACCACCTCTCACCCAAGGTGCCCAACTACAACCTGCAACGCTGCCACGAGTCCAGCCCGGTTTTCAGCGAAATCAAAGGGTTGACATTGCTGACCAGCATGAAATCGATGTCACTGCGATTGTTTGACGAATCCACCCGCAAAATGGTGGGCTATGGACACTTACGTACGCTCGGGGCTGAAGCCGGTAAGCCTTGAAAACTTCCCTTAAACCCTGCCAAAAACTCTAAAGGGCCTGAATCCGGGGCCATCCCTCACGGCCTGACCCCGGTTTAAAAATGGCTGAATTCAGATCGATTTACGTACTTTGCCGTAACCTTCCTGAATTTTGCCTCCCAGGTTCCTGAGCGCATCTGCAACATCGTCGCCTGCTTCAGCACCTGCTTCCTTGGCTCTGGCAAACCGGTTTTCCAGTTTTTGCCACTCGTCTTCTGCTTTCTGCCATTCGTCTTTGGCGTCTGCTTTCATCAGGTGAGCCTGCAACTTGAGCTCGTCACGCTGCTGCCGAAGTTTTTCAATCATCTGATCAATGTCCTGGCCAATTGTCATTTTCTTTCTCCTGTCACTGGATTCAACTGTTGATTCAAAACTATAGTTCGCTAAGCATGGATGTTATCGACCACGCTCAATCAAGCCTCTACAAGATAAGATTTAGGCTACATCAATCTCAAACAAGGGGCTTTGGAACGGTAAACGGGTGATTGAAGCTTGAACATACGAACTTTTGAAGGCACTAAACCGGTTCTCGGTACCGATGTATTTATCGATCCCACAGCGCTGGTGATTGGTGATGTACACATCGGTGACCAGTGCTCTGTATGGCCCATGACAGTCATCCGCGGAGATATTCATCGCATTCGCATCGGTGAGCGCAGCAGCATCCAGGATGGCTCAGTGCTGCACGTTACACACGCTGGCCCTTACAATCCGAATGGCTATCCCCTGACCCTCGGCAGCGAAGTCACCGTGGGCCACAGCGTGACTCTGCATGGATGTAATTTAGGTAACCGCATTCTTGTTGGAATGTCGACGACCATTATGGACGGCGCTGTTGTGGAAGACGAAGTTGTGATTGGTGCCGGCAGTCTCGTCACCGAAGGCAAAACACTGAAGAGTGGATGGCTGTACATGGGGCGGCCTGCCCGCGCGGTGCGCGAACTGACTCCTGCAGAAAAGAAGTACTTCAAATACACTGCGGACCGTTATGTTCAGCTTGGTGAGCGCTACATTTGCAATCAGTCCGGTTCGTCAGTTGACGGGGTTTAATCCTGGGTAGGACCCGGGAAAGTGCGCGGTTTTCCTTCATAGATGACACCGTATTCCTGGTCCATCATTTTGATGATTTCATCTCTGCTCATGCTGTACTTATGGTCCTTGTTCAGCCACAACATTTCCTCCAGGAGTTTCCACACAACAATATCTCCCTGGTACTTCACAGGAACTACCATGTAGTGGTCTTTGGGTTCATCATTGAACAATGCATGTTCTATGGCCCGGGCAACCTCGACGGGATCGCCCGCCTCGGGACTCTGCCCCTGCTCTAATCTCTGTTTGCACCACTCAGCATACTGGTCCATTTCTGCCTGGAAATAGGTATAAGTGCGATCATCTGCATTGTTCAGCATTCGACGGCATCGTGACTCTCCAATCTTCGAACTATAGTTACCGGGCTCGACAGCAATCGCTCTCACCCCCAGCGGGGCCATCTCAAAATCAAGCGAATCGGTATAGGCCTCGACCGCATGCTTGGTCATTGTGTACATCCCGTATCCGACAAAACCACCGGATAGAATCCCGCTGATCGAGCTGATATTCACAATCCGCCCTTTTGACTCGATGATCATCGGTGCAAATGCCCTGGTCACCCTGAAGATTCCGTAAACATTGACGTCGAAGATGAATTCCAGGTCCTCTTCTCGGGCTTCGATCAGGGGATCAATGACGTTAATACCGGCATTATTGACCAGACCCCATAATCCACGCCCCTCATTCCTGACCATTTCAACTGCAGCAGCGATTTGTTCTGCGCTGGTGACATCCAGGCGAACGGCCGTGACATTCTCAATCGCATTCAGAGCCTGCATATCGGCATCCTTTCGGGCACCGGCATAGACGTGATAGCCCTTGCCGGCCAAATACTCTGCTGCAGCGCGTCCAAGACCTGACGAGGCCCCGGTAATTAGAACGGCTTTTTGCTGGCTTTCTGCGACAGCGCCCGATGCAAAAAGGAGAAGGGTGATCACAAGAACTGTTCGAATCATGATTGCTATTTTCCGGTGGATTGAAGCTCGAAGGACTGGTTTTGAAGAATATCAGAGATAAGAAATTCTACCGCATTCGCTCCGTATAAGATCTGTTTTCAGGAAGGCGTGGAGTGAGGGGCTGACTGTCTTGCTTCGCTTGGCGGAAATCCATGCCAATTACGAAATGCCCGGGTAAAGGAACTGACCTCGGAAAAACCCAGCATGAACGACATCTCCGTGACCGAGATGTTGTCATCGGCAACAAACTTGTTTGCAAGTTCCTGCCGCACCTCGGTCACCAACGATTTGAACGAGGTTCCATGAGATCGTAGCCAGCGTCTCATGGTCCTGGGTGTCATGTTCAGTGACTCTGCAACCACAGCCTGGCTGAAATCATCGGAAGGCAAATGCCGCACTATTTCCTTTCGCACGCGTCCGGGCAGGTCAGCCTGATCGAGACGTTCAAGGTAGCGCACCACGATGTCCTCATTAAGCTGGGCAAGGCCGGGATTGGCAGAAGGCAATACCTTGTCCAGGATTGCTGAAGGAACGGTTAACGTGTTTGCGTCTGCTCCAAAAACCACAGGGCAACCATAAAACGTATCCCATGGTTTTGTATCCGATGGCCGATCACGTTTGAGGGTGACAAATGAAGGATAGAAATCGGGGCCCAGGTTGTAGCGAATCATCGTGGCCAGAACCGAACAGGCAAGGTCATCGCGCACCACGAGGTTTTTAGAAGGAAGATCAACGTCGATACCGATCTGAACTTCATCATTGCGTTCCTCCATGATCAGCCTGGCACGTGCATTGAGAATTCGAACAAACCTTTGCAGTCTTTGCAGGGCGATTCTCAGCGTGGCGCTGGCCAGCCATGCATACCCCAGTGCACCAAGGTGCGACGGATGCACAAAGCGACCTGCCTTTAGTCCAAATGCCTCATCCCCGACTTCCGCGGCAGCAAGTGCCCGAATGGCATCAACAGACTGGTAAGGAATTCGAAGCTCAGCATCGATCGGGAGCTTTAACTCGATGCCTTCATTTCGAAAAAACGGTTCAGGATCAACCCCATAAGACTCAATCACGGCCCAGAGATTCGCTGCTGATGGGGCAAATATGAAGATATCAGTCAATCAGGTGCTCCGGGAACATCGGGTCAAAGAGACAGTGTGACGTATGGCCGCAATTGTCAACAGACCGTCCGCCAGGGACAAGCACCGCATCACGCAACAATCTATCTTTGCAGCCTCATCATGTTTCCTTCTTTATCGCTCCGGTATCCACATTGGACTGCAACAGTGAAACAGGGAAGTTTCACGCAGGTTAAGCAGAGCAAAGCGGCTTTAAGATCGTATGTCCCGTTAACGGGCCTGCTTATGGATGCCGGGGCGACCCCTTTTCGGCATGTCAGGCGGCCGGTTTCGAATCACCCCTGGCGATATTGGTCGCGAGTGCAATCATCGAGGAAATGTCAGCCAGGTTGGCAGGTACCACGAGCGTGTTGCCTTCTCGCGCCAGATTTCCAAATTCATCAATATATTGCTGCGCCACGCGCAACTGCATTGCCTCGTTACCACCATCTGCCGTCAAAGCAGCAGCGACCTGCCGCAAGCCATCTGCAGTGGCGTTGGCCACGGCCATAATGGCTGTCGCTTCACCCTCAGCTTCATTGATTTGTAATTGCTTGGAAGCCTCTGATTCCTTGATGACCCGCTGTTTTTCACCCTCTGCCTCGTTGATCTTTGCATCACGCACGCCTTCTGAGGTAAGAATTACTGCCCGTTTTTCACGCTCGGCCCGCATCTGCTTTTCCATAGCATTAAGAACATCTGAGGGTGGGTTTATGTTCTTGATTTCATAACGCAGCACCTTGACGCCCCAGGGATCCGAGGCTTTGTCCAGTTCATCAACCACATTGGCGTTGATGGTGCCACGCTCCTCGAATGTCCTGTCGAGATCGATTTTGCCGATTTCACTACGCAGGGTTGTTTGCGCCAGCTGGGAAATCGCGAACATGTAGTCACCGATCCCATAAGAAGCCCTGCCCGCGTCCAGCACCTGCATATAAAGCACACCATCCACGCCCACCTGGACGTTGTCATTGGTGATGCAAATCTGTTCGGCAATATCAACTGCCTGTTCCTTGAGCGTGTGCTTGTAAGCGGTGCGTTCAATAAACGGAATCAGGATGTGAAAACCCGCATCAAGGACCCGGCTGAATTTACCAAGCCGCTCGATCACATAGGCGTTTTGCTGCGGAACAACAACGGCGGTCTTTGCCAGGACAAAAATAACAACGGCAGCAATCGCCAGTGCGACATATAAAGAATTCATACTTGCTCCTCTGATTTATTCGTTGATGCGGCTGCATTTGCATCCACAAAAAGAGTCAGGCCTTCGCTACGAACGATGGTTGCGCGATTCCCGCTCGCCACGGCCTCTGCCCCTTCATTGACGACGGTCCAGGTCGATCCGCGAAAAGCTGTGCGGATGGATTTACCTGGTTCGAGGCCTTCGGGAAGCAAAACACTATCACCAGACAGGTCCGCACGGAATCCGGGAACGTTGCCGCGGATTTTTTCGTACAACGCCTTCCTGAAAGTGAACATCGAAATCAGTGCCAAGGCAGCAAAAAGCAGCCATTCACCCCACTCCGGCAAACCGAGCCCGAACAGGCTTAGCAAGCCTACAAGCGCTGCAGAAATCCCAAGAAATACAAGATAGAACTGCACATCCAGCGCAAACAATTCCGCGCCAAACAATACGGCTCCTAGTATCATCCATGCCCACCAGGTCATTTGATGCTCCAGTTCAAGAATAGTTGATGACTATACTCTGAACGGTAAGATTGGTGAATGCCGCAAAAGGACAATCCAGGTGTTTCAAATTCGCACTGACTTCAACATGAAAAAAACCATCGCTGTTTCGAGCCTGATTGTATCTTTCGCAATCTCAAACCCAGCCTGGGCTGAAGATGCAGATTCCGAGGCCATGAAACAACTGAACCAGGTCACAACGACAGCAACCGAGCATCGCTACGCAATAGAATTTGATGGTGAGGAATTCTCAGGCCCTGGTTACGAACTTTTGCTGGACAAAGGGCATCAGGCGCACTTCTTCCTGATCGGTGAGGAGCATGGCATAGCAGAAAACCCGAAGCTGGCCGCACAATTGTTCGAGGCACTTTCCGACAACGGTTACAGCAAGCTGGTGATTGAAATTTCACCCCCGATGGCCAACATCGTGGATGAAGCCATTCTTGATGACGGTGCTGAAGGTCTTCGTAATCTGTTCAGCCTGCAGGGCGGCGAACCTGCATTTTTTGGCATGGCCGAAGAAGCCGAAATGCTGTTGTCAGTTCGTGCAGCAGTACCATCTGATCAACATGCTTTCTGGGGTGTTGATTACGAAGTCGCGGGTGACCGATCCTTGCTTCGCATGCTTGAGGAATCCGACAAACCCGGGTCTGCACAGGATGCACTCAATGTGCTGGTAAGCGCCTCTGATGCTTCATGGCAAAAATACAAGGAGACCGGCAGCCCCCAGTATATTTTTACTTTCTCAGGAGACCCCGCCCTGGTCCGAGCCGTCAAGGAAGCCTGGCCGGATCGCGATGAACAGAGCGACCTGATACTCGACTCTCTTGAAGAAACGCTTGAGATCAACCAAATGTGGGTTCAGGGAAATGGTTTTGGATCCAACCAGCGTCGTGCAGCACTCTTGCGGGCCAACTTCATACGTCACTGGCAAACGGCGAATCGCAATGGGTCCAGACCCAGGGTGATGGCCAAACTCGGTGGTACGCACATGATCAGGGGTCTTAATTCAAACAGGGCTTTCGACCTGGGCTCATTGATCCCTGAAATTGCAGCATCTGAAGGTGTAAAAAGTTTTTCGGTGATGGTCGTACCCGGCAAGGGCTCAAAAACAGCTGTTCTTAATGCTTCTGAATGGTCGTACCAGCCACAGGAGCCAAAAGACAGCTACCACAAGGGTATCGAACCACTTTCAAATGCGGCACTGAAAGACAATTTTACCCTGATCGACCTCTCGCCTGTTCGTGCCAGTGTCAGCCGGGCAGCCAGGCATGCTGATCCTGCCTTGCTCAACACCGCTTTCGGATACGATATGTTGTTGGTGATGAGTGGATCAACGCCCTCCGGAGAGTTTCAGCACGAGTAAACTAAAAAGGGGCCGAAGCCCCTTTCCAGTCTGCGTATATGTGCCTGATGCTCAGGCAGCTTTCAGGTGATTCAACATGGTTCCTGCGTCGCTGACCTCGAAAGGATCGGTCGGGCAGTCATCGCATTTCCCGTCTTCAGAGAAGATCGCGGTAATGACGCCGTCTTCAACAAGCATGGAGTAACGCCAGGAGCGAGCGCCAAAGCCAAGGTTATCCTTGCGAACCAGCATGCCCATTTTATCGCTGAAAAAGCCGCTGCCATCAGGCAGAAGTTTTACATTTTCCACGTCCTGGTGTTTGCCCCACTGGAACATCGTGAAGGCATCATTCACGCTCAGGCAGTAGATATCGTCCACGCCAAGATTCTTAAACTCCTCGAATTTCTCCTCGTACCCAGGCAGGTGAGTGCTGGAACAGGTGGGCGTAAATGCGCCAGGCAAGGCGAAAACGATTACTTTTTTGCCTGAAAAGATGTCATCGGTGCTGACATCCTGCCAGCGAAACGGGTTGGGGCCTTCGACAGACTCATCGCGAACTCGGGTTTTGAAAACTGCGCTCGGCACCTTGTTGTTTACCAGGTCCTGACTGTTATTGCTACATTCCTGATTCATATTAAATATCCTTTATTAACAATATTTTGTGTTAGTTTAGCTGTCACGCTCTGACAGCCGATGCGCGAATTCTAGTGGCAGTATTGCTATTTGTAAAATTGATTAAACAAATACATTTGATAGCAACTGCATATAAAGCAAATATTAATCGCACTGAAGTTCGAAAAAAACCCTGAAATCCCACCACGAAGTTTTAGAAAGTAATTGATTTATTTACAGGAACAGATTGGATAACGCTCGCGAATCAGTTACACTCCGCGCATTCGGGCATCTCCCGGTTGATTGCCCCCACTCTCTTTTAACTTTAAATCCAGCCCGGACCGGCTCCTGCCAGCATTTGCTGACGCAGTGAGGGCTTGACTGGAGCAATACCCAATGTCTTTTAATGACCTCGGCCTTTCGGCCGATCTCTTGCGTGCGACCCGTGAACAGGGCTACACCGAAGCAACACCTGTTCAACTACAGGCCATTCCTGCCATTTTGCAGGGCCGCGACGTGCTTGCTGCTGCACAAACCGGAACCGGCAAAACCGCTGGTTTCACCCTGCCGATGCTGCACCTCCTTGCCAGGAACGCGAATAACCAGCATGGCCGGCCAGTCAGGGCGCTGGTTCTGACCCCCACCCGCGAACTGGCTGCACAGGTTGGTGAAAGTGTTTCGACCTACGGACGACACCTCTCACTGACATCAGCAGTTGTTTTTGGTGGCGTCAAAATCAATCCGCAAAAAAATAAACTAAAACGCGGTGTCGATGTTCTGGTGGCAACGCCAGGCCGATTACTCGATCACGTCCGCCAGGGCACCGTCAACCTCTCGAAAGTTGAGTTCCTGGTACTGGATGAAGCGGATCGCATGCTGGACATGGGATTCATTCCGGATATTCGCAGAATCATCAAGCTGATGCCACAAGGCGGGCAACGGCAAAACCTGTTGTTCTCTGCGACTTTCTCAAAAGAAATAAGGCGATTGGCTGGCGGATTTCTTCATGATCCGGTTTCCGTCGAGGTAGCCCGGGGCGAGAGCTCTGCTGACCGAATCGCGCAGGTGATTCACCCTGTCGACAAGCGTCGCAAAAGCGAAATGCTCAGTCACATGATTGGTGCCAACAACTGGCAGCAGGTGCTGGTCTTTACACGCACCAAGCACATGGCCAACCGCGTGGCTGGCCGCCTGGACAAAAGTGGTCTGAGCGCCACAGCAATTCATGGCAGCAAGTCCCAGGGCGCCCGCACCCGGGCGCTGGCTGATTTTAAGAAAGGCAAAGTTCGGGTACTGGTGGCCACTGACATCGCAGCCCGCGGCCTGGATATCGATCAACTGCCCCACGTGATTAACTTTGAACTCCCGAATATTCCGGAGGACTACGTCCATCGTATTGGTCGCACCGGTCGCGCTGGCAATGAAGGTGAGGCGGTTTCGCTGGTCTGTGTTGATGAACATGAACACCTGCTGAAAATTGAAAAGATGCTCAATACCCGGATTCCCCAGGAAATCCTGGATGGTTATGAGCCGGACCCGAGCATCAAGCCACAACCCATCCAGAATGGTCGTCAAAACAACAATGGCCGCAAGCGTGGAAATGCTCGAAATGCAAATCGTCATTCGAACAAATCATCACGCGGCAAAAACAACAGCCACAAACGAACCCGTTCAGGGCGGCCCGGGTCCGGCAGTCAAAATACATCCTCGAGTGGCAGGCGCCGGCAATCAACGGCACGCGCTGCCTGAGCGAAAATCAATAACCAGGCGTGACAGTCGCTTAATGAGGAAGGTTGATTGAAATTACCTCGCATCAAGACGCTACTGATGATTCCGGTCTATCTGTTCGCGGCTTTTTACGTGTTTGGCATTGTCGTTAATCTGATGAACGACAGCGAAGTGGCACCAATAGCCACGGTGCCTGCCGGAATTCTTGATGAGGTGGCCATTTTTGGCGCCAGTGGGACAGCGGGCGATGGTATCCTCAAGGCACTTCTTGCTGACCCGGATGTTGGCACCATCCACGTGATCACACGGCGAACGACCCCTCGAATTGACCAGGGTGTGACCAGCGGAAAGGTGGTGATGACCGAGCACATGGATTACCTGGATTACACTGCGGTCATGGACCAACTTGTGAATGTACAGGTGGTGTACTGGGCCATTGGGACCAGTTCGCGCAATGTCGACAAGGAAACCTATTCAGTCATCCATGTCGATTTCCCGGTTCGCTTTGTTGAACAGTGGTTACAGGCCAGCCAGCGTCCGAAGACAGAGTTTCACTACATTTCCTCAAGTGATATTTCGGAAGATGCCTCCATG
>DATFLY010000019.1:0-13145 GCA_035267185.1 Lysobacterales bacterium
GGCAGTCATGGCACAACGTTTGGAGGCAATCCCCTGGCATGCCGCACTGCCTGTACTGTGCTTGACCTGATTGACCAACTGGAACTGCCAAAACGGGCGCTGGAATTAGGGCGCTCGATGAGATCCGGTTTTGAAAAAGAACTGGCGGGGAACGATTCCATTGTGGATATTCGGGGTCGCGGTTTGATGATTGGCATTGAGACCAACCGCGACGTCAATCACATCAAATCAATCGCGTTGGAACGTGGCCTGTTGATGAATGTCACAAGAAATAACGTGGTGCGTTTGCTGCCACCACTGATTATTGATGATGAACAGGCTGATTTCATTGTTCAGACGGTTGCTGACCTGCTCAACCAGGAATAAAGATTACCGGCTGATCCATTCAGCACGCTCGCGTACAATAAGTGCCATATCAAACTTTCGGGATTTGAACTATGCCGGTTGACGGAAAACTGCTGGAAATCCTTTGCTGCCCGGTCAGCAAAACGCCCTTGCGCCATCTGGAGCAAGGCAGGCTGGACAAGCTGAATCGCTCGATTGAAGCAGGCCAGGTGCAGTATGTGCATGGCGAAGTGGTGGAATCACCCTTGTCAGAAGGCCTGATCACTGAAGACTCAAAAGTCATTTACCCGGTGGTAGACAGTATTCCAGTCCTCCTGGAATCCCGGGGAATCGGTACTACCCAGTTACAGGATTTCTGAATCGACAGTGCCTGACCAGCCGCGCGTTCAAACAGAAGTTGAAACAGCCATCGCCGAGGATCTGGGAGATGGTGATCGCACTGCCGAGCTGATCCCCGAAGACAAGTTGCTTGAAACCCGGGTCATCTGTCGCGAAGACGCTGTGCTTTGCGGTCAGCCCTGGTTTGATGAAACCTTTCATCAACTCGATGCTGGCATCCAGGTTCGATGGCGGGCAAATGATGGCGACCGCCTCAGGTCAGACCAGACCGTCTGCACCGTGAAAGGCAATGCACGCGCCTTGTTAAGCGGTGAAAGAACAGCCCTGAATTTTCTCCAGACACTCTCGGGAACTGCAAGTCGCACGGCGAAGTACGTGCGCGCCGTTGCCGATACCGGAGTCACCATCCTGGACACCAGGAAGACCCTCCCGGGGATGCGCCTGGCCCAGAAATACGCGGTGCGCTGCGGCGGGGGTGCCAATCACCGCATCGGTTTGTTCGACGCCATACTGATCAAGGAAAATCACATTGCTGCGGCGGGCTCCATTAGCAACGCTGTCAGGAAAGCCCGCGAACTTCATCCCGGCTTGCTGCTGGAAGTGGAAGTGGAAAACACGGACCAGCTTGAGGAAGCTGCGGAAGCTGGCGCTCAACGAGCACTGCTGGATAATTTCTCCCTGGCAAAGCTGCGTGAAGCCGTGATGGCCTGGTCCGGCCAGTTGGAACTCGAGGCTTCCGGTGGCATTACGCTTGAGACCATCGCTGCCGTGGCACAAACCGGGGTGGACTACATCTCGACCGGCGATATCACCAAGAGTGTTCGGGCCACGGACTTTTCGATGCGCTATGTTTAGGACATGATGCAAACGAGATTTGATGCGGTAATGGCGGGGCCGGGCAGCATTTTGATGCTGTTGTTACTGGTAGCGATTTCGACTGCCAGGGCAGATGACGGTGCCTTGTTCGCTTCCAACCAGACCCTGCAAGTGGAAATTCAGGCCCCATGGCGGAAGCTGGTCAGGAACAAGGACGATACCCGATGGCCTGCCACCTTCCTGCTGACCCAGGCCACGGGGGACGTCCTTAGCGTCAGCGGCACTGTCGAGCGACGGGGCATTTCAAGGCAACGTGTGTGCAAATTCCCGCCGATTCGCCTGCGATTCGACAAGGAATCGGTCAAAGGCACGATGTTCGAAGACGTGGGTGCGTTGAAAATGGTCACGCACTGCGCGGCTGGCGGTCGATGGAAGGACTATTACGTTCTAGAAATGCTGGCCTACCAAATTTATAACCTGGTCACTGACTACAGTTTCAGGGTCCGGCCGATGACGGTTCGCTACCGTGACATCGACAGGGACAAGGAGCCTGACCAGGAATTCGCATTTGTCATCGAGGATATTGACCAGCTGGCCGACCGCTTCGACCTGGCAGAACTCGACATGGAGTCGACCGTACCGAGTCGACTTGACGATGATGTCTCAAGCCGCATGGCCGTGTTTCAGTTCATGATCGGAAACCTCGATTGGTCGAGCATCACCGGGCCCGATGGATGCTGCCACAATGCCAAGCTGATCGGGCATGAGACCGGGGAGCCGCCCTTCATTCCAATTCCCTATGATTTCGATTCCTCGGGAATCGTCGACGCTCACTACGCGGTGCCACCAGCAAACCTGGGCGTTCGTTCAGTCACCGATCGATGGTTTCGGGGCTATTGCAGACACAACAGAACGCTTCCAGAGGCTCGACAGGCCTTTCTGGATCAACAAACAGAAATCATGGCGCTGATAAAAAACGAATCACGCTTAAGTCAGCGCGGCATGAAAAAAACCATCGATTATCTTGAAGAGTTTTATGAAGTGGTTAGCAATGATGACGAGTGGGTCGACGACATCGTCTCAAGATGCAGGAAATAACTACCCCAGCAGGCAGGTCAACCGTTCAACCTGATCCTCTGCGCTTTCCCCGGTAGCCTCTTCGTCAGTCCCGGGTATTTCCGGCTCTGGATTTTCAGATTCTTCAAATTTATTGATAAATCGCCTGACGCCCGGATTATCAGGATCAAGTTCCAGTAACTGCTCGAGGTAGCCTGCACGTGCCTCATCATCCCGGGGCAATGCCAGTTTGCCTTCCGGGTAACCAGCATTTATATCTCCATCAACGATTTCCAGGTAGGCGGGAAATCCCCCATATGCAGCGGATATTCCTGTATCAATCAAAACCACGCGGGCATCGAACCGAGGCCAGATCACGCCCTGGGTCGGTGTATGGCCAATCACAATGCGCTTAGCTGAAAGACGATCCAGGATTGATGCAAGAACCTCGGGCGTGGTGCCGATGGTATCTCCGGGTTCGTCTTCAGCAAGGCCCCTGAACCAGAATGGCCCACAAGCATCATTGAGCATTCCTCGGGACTGAATGGTAAAAGTGGCAAGCTCCGAATGAGCCCTGTCAGTGATATCGGCCAGCGGCATATCAGCATAAATCTCGCTGATACCGCCGTGCACAAAAACATTTCCATTGATCTTGATGGCAGCTTTCAGACCCTGGGTGCGCCTTGCATATTCACCGTCCGGATTCCAGGCCGGGTTCCACGCCTGCTGGTGTTCCACGAAGCCTGGAGGGTGATTCTCAAACCACTCCTCGCGGTAGTTTTCGGGCAGTGCGGCAAATGCCTCAGGATCGTTGGTTTCCAGGTCCTTCATGACCAACTCGAAATATCGCTCCTGGATTTTTTTGGAGCCCCGATCGGCGAATTCGTCGTATTCTCCTTCGGTGACATAGCGCAGGTCACCATAGACATTCATCGCCTCATGATTGCCGATCAGCAAATGGACACGTCCATCATCTTTTTCCGCCTGTTCTGCCAACTTGTCTATGTGTTCCATGATTTCGCGTGTATCAGGCCCGCGATCAGGAATATCACCCGTCTGAACCAGGTGCGTGGCTCCGCCAGTCCAGCGGCCACGCTTGTTGACCAGGCCGGCAGATTTCAGGGTTTCCATGTAGTTGTCGTAATCGCCGTGAATGTCGCCGATTGCAACCACGCGCTCCACGCCTTCCCACGTATGAGAATCGATCTGTCGCGGCTCAGCAGAAGTTGTCTGGCAGGCAGTCAGGCACAGTATAAGAATTGGAATCACAGTGTATTTCATGGTCTTTTTAGTAAATTGGGGTGAAACGTTAACCTGTCAGTTCGTTTTCGAATTCATCACCCCGATCCGGGGCTTCCTTACTCAGTCGCATATATTGTTTGGCCTCTTCCCGGCGACCATAGTTCAATTTCCAGAGAATCAGGATGGTAAAATTGAAAATCAGGGTCATCACCGCACCAACAATCAGCATTCCGATTCCGGATGAGAGCCCGACGCCAACCGCGACGAAAATGAATATCGAATCAGCGGTGCTTTTGAGCGTATTTCGATAGCGAACTCCTGCGACGACGCCCGCCAGGCTGAAAGCAAGGGCCAGGCTGTTGTGGACCAGCAAGACGATTCCGGTCACGGCGATGGGGAGAATGAGCATGCTCTGCAGCAGTGACTGATCCATCTGATGCTGGCGCCGGATGGCCAGGTAGGTCCAGGACACCGGAATCATCAGGATAACCGACCCCAGTATGGCGGTGACCAGCCACAACAGGCTGTCAAACTCTGTAATGACCTGGGAAGCCTGAATCTCCACGCCATCAAAAGAACTGACCGGCTCGGTGTTCAAATGACGTTCGATGTCGCCAATGGGCAGGTGACTTCCAATATCCGGCTGGAAGTGGAATGCAAGGGCGGTGAGCCCAAAAAGCAGTCCGTAGAAGACGGTCAGCTTGAAAAACAACGCTCGGTCGTGGGATCGGGTACTCATCGTCGGTAAGCATAGCCGTTTTGCACGCATGAATCATTCCACGTGCGTCTCAATTCGGATGGCAACACCACGATTGATTTATCTTACCGAGGCAACCATACAAGGGAATGTGGTGCAGAACGAAACCCATCGCCGTTTCTATTGTCAACATAGCGACCGAAACAAAATAAAGACGGCAATGACCGGGATTCGGGAGAAACCCTTGAGTTAAAAAGGAGAGATTACAAAATGAACAAGCGTACCCTGCTGATATTAATTTCAGTATTTATGAGTGCTACTGTGTTTGCCCAGGATGATTCAGCATCCAATGATGGCGCAGAGGCAGAAACCCCACCTGCAGTTGTCATCACTAATGAAGGCCTGCTGGATCGTTGCATCCTGCCACTGGTCATCACCAGGGTGAATGGCGAAGCAGTTGAGGAAGATGCGGGACGATACGAATTTGAACCTGGCAACCAGTCGTTCAGCGGCTATGCACAGGGCGATTTCGTTGAATGCTCAACCATTGCAGACGCAGGCCTTGGTGCCGACAGTCCAATCGGTGAAGGCTCGACCACTGTCAATGTGCCATCCGGCAAGGAATATTTTCTTGGTCTGGATGTGCGTAAGTCTGACCCGGGCACATGGAAAATTGTCACCTGGAGAATTAATCACTAATCCAGGATTATTCAACCGGAGGGCTTTGTACCGTCCCTCCTGAAAAAAGCACCGCCCCGGCAACCACTGATTGTTTCCGGGGCGGTTTTGTATGTACTGTGATTACCCTGGCAAGAATCCAGGCGAAATTCGGGCAAATTTCCGCTACCAGTGAAAAATAAGGGAAATCATCAGTGCCAGAAAGGCATCACCCTGATCGAGTTGTTTGCGGCACTCGCAACGCTTGCTGTGGTGCTTTCTTTTGCATCCGAGCCGTTGCAAAAAATGTCTGCCCGCATAGAGGTCGATGTTGCAAAAGACAACGTGGTTGAGACATTAAGGATGGCGCGGAGCGCCGCAGCGCGAAACAAACTTCCCGTTAATGTGAAAGTGACTCAGGATCAGGGGATGATTCGGCTCGGGGCAGAATTTGCGCAACACCGTTCCAGCTTCCGGCTGGAAAACCTTCCGGCATATACCCTGCCGGAAAATGTAACCGTGAGCTTTCCGCCCGAATTCGAAGCGCTCACTTATCCACCAGTTGGAGACACCAGGACGAGCGGCACCATCAAACTATCCAGCCTGTCGAATCCCGACTACATCGTCGAAATTCGCGTGGCGAATATCAGCAACTGAATCCGTCAGGTCAGGCTCACTCTTCCGGTGCCAGGGTAATGGTCAGCCCGTCGTGTTTATCGTCGAGTTCCAACTGGCAACTCAACCTGGAGCCTTCCTGGCGATGATCCAGGAAATCGAGCAGTTCCTCTTCATCAGCCTCGCAAGCATCAAATCGCTCTCGCCATTGCGGATCAACAAAGACGTGGCAGGTTGCGCACGAACACATTCCGCCGCAAATTGCCTCGACGCCCCAGGGTACCTCACGGAGAATCTCCATCAGGCGGTCGCCTGACTCGCCCTCCAGCTGATGGCTGTCGCCAAATCGATCTTTAACATTTATTCGAATCATAGAAGTTGTTTTAGTGACTTTTTCCTAAAAAATTGCCCGATCTGGTCGCGCAGAATTGTTCCTGCCGCCAAAGTGAAAAACGCACACACTATCACCGGATGCATGACCTGAAAAGCACATCGTTATAGACTTTATTGCGGGTTATGTGAATGGGATCTCAGTATGGGCGCGATCGCGCGCAAAATCGTCACTGACACTTTCTCTCGTGCAGGGGTGCGCATCAATGGCAATAACCCATGGGACATCCAGGTAAACAGTGACCGGTTCTTCAGTAAAACACTGCGTGGTTCATTAGGATTCGGCGAATCCTACATGGATGGGGACTGGGACACACCGGAGCTGGATGCGCTGTTTCGACGCGTGATGCGGATGAAAATCACGCGCAGTCCCCTGGTCGTCCTCAATCGCATCTGGAATGACTTCCGCGCAAGAATGACCAACCTGCAATCACGAAGCGGCTCACAAGCAATCGCCGAAACCCACTACGATCTCGATCATCGCCTCTACCAGGAATTTCTTGGCCCCTACAACCAGTACACCTGCTGTTTTTTCAACCAGGCAGAAACCCTGGAAGCTGCCGAAATCGAAAAACTGGAAATGCTGTGTGACAAGCTGGATCTCAGTCCGGAAGACAAGGTCCTCGATATTGGCTGCGGCTGGGGTGGCTTTGCCCGCTACGCCGCCAAAACCCGTGGTTGCAGTGTTACCGGGGTCAGCATCTCGAAACAACAGATTGCTTTTGCCCGGGAATACAACTCCGGTTTACCTGTCAAGATCATCGAAGCTGACTACCGTGACCTTCCCGGAATGTTTGGTCCCCAGCACTTCGACAAGGTTCTGATTTGCGGAATGCTGGAACATGTAGGCTACAAGAACTACCGAACCCTGTTCTCAATCATTCATGGATTGTTGCAGGACAAGGGGCGGTTTCTCCTCCACACCATCGGCAACAGTAGAACCACGACGGTGGTTGACCCCTGGATTGAGAAATACATTTTTCGCAACTCCATGGCGCCTTCGATGGAGCAACTCACCACCGCTTTTCAGGGTTTGCTGGTCGCGCAGGACTGGGAAAATTATGGACTCTACTATGCACCCACCCTGGCAGCATGGCAGCACAATTTCGAAACAAACTGGGAAACCATCAGCGCCATCGAATCACCGCGCCCGTTCGATGAACGTTTTCGGCGGATGTTCAATTATTATTTTCTTTCCTGCAAAGCGGCTTTCGAAACTGAAACCCTGCACCTTTGGCACATTGTGCTGACCAAACACGGGCACGCCCGGACGGTCTACCCGCGGGTCAATCTCAGGTTAAAAGACTGAAGGGAAGGTATTCCACCAGGTCACCAGATCGAATTGAGTGGTCAATCTGCTGACGAACCAGTCCGTCAGCCCAACAAAGCGAATTCAGGACGCCACTGCTGTCAACCGGGAACAGCTCCAGACCCTGGCCTGACTGCCTGACTCGCAAATAGACTTCTCGCTGGCTGGCGGATTGATCAAAAGCAGCTGGCATGCGTATGCACCTGAGGTCACCAGGCAATGCGCCCTGGCACGCCATCAGAAACGGGCGTGCAATCACCATCAATGTGACAAAAACCGAAACGGGGTTGCCTGGAAGGCCAAGAAATGGCGTCTCGCCAATCCGGCCAAATGCAAACGGCTTTCCGGGCTTGATCAGGACTTTCCAAAGATCAATGGACCCAAGTGACGCCACCACGTCGCGGACATGGTCTTCTTCACCAACCGAGACGCCGCCAGAGGTAACAACAACGTCAGCCTGCTCGGATCCCTGTTGCAATGCCTGCCGAATCACATCCGGATCATCCCGGGCAATTCCCAGGTCAATGAATTCAAATCCCCAGGCCTGCAGCAGTCCGGCGATGGTAAAACGATTGGAATTGTAGATCTTGCCCGGCGCCGAAGTCTCTCCAGGCAAAAGCAATTCATCGCCGGTTGAAAGGAGCGCTACTTTTAATTTGCGATAACACTCGACATTGGCATGACCCTGGCTGGCGATCAGTCCAACTTCCTGGGCGCGCAGGCGAGATCCGCTGCCAAGAATCAGTTCGCCACTGGTAATGTCCTGACCTTTTGGACGAATGTTGGCTCCCTGCTCAGATAGTTTCAGAATCTGAACCGAGTTTTGATCGGGCTGACGGGTGTTTTCCTGCATCACCACGGTATCGGCACCCTGAGGAATCGGCGCACCGGTAAAAATCCTGGCCGCTGTTCCCTGTTCAAGCGCCTTACCCACAGCACCGGCGGTGATTCTCTGCGAAACCGGTATGACTGAATCTTTTCCCGGCCAGTCGCCCCTGCACAAGGCGTAGCCATCCATGGCGCTGTTGTCTGCGGGAGGCACGCTGGTGGTTGCGATGATGTCCTGCGCCAGAATCCTTTCGAATGAATCAGTCAGTTTCACACTTTCAACGGCCGTGACCACACTCGCGGCATCGCTCAAGCGTTCGATGGCCTGTTTAACGGTCAGCATGAAATATATGAAACGACCAGGAGTCAGTGCGGCTGAACACCGGCACCCTTGCGCGTGATGGCCACGAAATTACATGGCCGGTGTTGTGAATCGAGCTGTTCTTTGAGAATTCCGTTCCACGCAGTCCGGCATGCCCCGGTAGAACCCGGCATGCAGAAAACCAGGGTCTGGTTGGCCAGCCCGGCAAAACAACGTGACTGTACCGTCGATGAACCGATTTCCTGGTAGGACAACTGTCGAAACAATTCTCCGAATGTATCGATGCAGGTATCAAATAATGGCCTCAGCGCTTCGGGTGTTGAATCCCTGCCGGTGAATCCAGTCCCGCCGGTTGTGAGGATGACATCGATCTGATCATCAGCAATCCATGTCGAAACCACGGCCCGCATCTGGTAAACATCATCGGGCCGTAAATCCCTGGCAGTCAATTGATGGCCTGCCTGCTCAAGCATCTCGACCAGCGCGTCTCCTGATGTGTCGTTTTCGGGTGTACGACTGTCAGACAGGGTCAGAACAGCAATGCCGAGCGGTACAAAATCGATTTCCTGAGCCATTAAAGTTCCGCCTAGAGCGACCTTTCCGCCTCGCGCAGGTGGGCAGGTGTGTTGACATTGAAAAATGGATTCGGCGATCCGGCCTGAGGCTCCGGCCAATCCAGAATACTGACCGGGTTTGCGTCGAGAAATTCCTTGAAGCCACGCATACCTTCCTTCACTGCTGCGTCGACTTTCTCGAGCAGGCTGATGTTCCACAATCCGCAGGTTGGCTGAAGCTCTCCACGAAAACTTGGAATGCAACCACTGGCTGCCTGTGCCCCCACATGAATCGCCAGGCGACCAACCAGGTCATGAGGCAGGAAAGGTGTGTCGCAAGGCGCCAGTTGGAGCCATTGTCCGTGATTCTTTTCACGCAACCACTTCAGAGCGGCCAGCAAAGAAGGCAACGGACCCTGAACGCCCGGCTCAGGGTCCTCGATCTGGTCCAGGCTGAAGGTGTTGAACAGTGGATTGCGCTGCTCGACGCTAAGAGCCATGGTCGATACCTGCGGCAGCAAGCGCTCGATCACGTGTTCAAGCAGGGATGCACCACCAAGGATGGCCATCGCTTTTGGTTGTTGCCCGAACCGACGGGAGCGACCGCCTGCAAGTATGACTGCTGATATTTCCATAGATTTAGTGTTCCAGCTTGCCTGCAGCTTCGAGTGCTGCTGTTGACAATCCCTGCCCGCCAGACGCCGCATGGGTCATCAGTTTTTGACGCATGGGTGGCGCCCAGAATTTTTGCAGATGATCAGACGTACGAGCGACCTGATCATCATAGAAGCTGAAATTCTCGGCAATCTGATTCGCCATCCTGATCAGTTGATCCATTTCAGACATTCATCGCCTCTACTGCTTGATGCGCCCGGGAAAAGTGTAAACGTTGTGACGCCCCGGCCGCGCAAAACCTGCCAGTGTCATTCCGCTTCTTTGCGCAAAATCCACGGCCAGGGTTGTTGGAGCAGAAACAGCCATGATGAGTTCCATCCCGACTGCAGCTGCCTTGTATACCATTTCGTAGCTGGCACGACTCGATACAAGTACAAAGCCACCCTGGGGATCAAATTTTTTTCTTGCCAGGGCGCCAATCAGTTTATCAAGAGCATTGTGGCGCCCCACGTCCTCCCGCAGATCGGTTATTTCTCCTGCAAGGTCGCACCATGCAGCTGCATGGGTTGCACCGGTGATTGATTGCAAGGGTTGATGGGCAGTCATGTCGCTAACCGCTCTTTGCATCACCTGGTGATTGACCCTGACATTATTTCCAACCGGTTCGGGGTACCTGAGTGCCTGTTCTATTCGCTCAGCACCGCACAGGCCGCAACCGGTCCTGCCTGTCAGATTACGACGCTGGGTTTGCAGGCGGTCATACCATTGTTCCTTAATCGACATCGCCAGTTCAATTCCCCCATCACGGGGAATCGCCTTCATGGAGACCAGGTCTTCGGGTTCGCCAATCAGTCCTTCGGTCAGGCTGAATCCCAGTCCGAAGTCTTCGAAATCATCCGGAGTGGCCATCATCACCACGTGAGGATGACGATTGTAGGTCATCGCTACAGGAACCTCCGATGCAATCTGGTCAGTTTCCGTGGAATCCGTCCTCAACAGTGAATCAGGCGGTGTGTCGTCACCTTCCTCACCGAGTTTCCAGTGAATAACCGGGACTTCTTCGGATGTGCTCATAACCAAAAAGGGGTCAGCGCCCTTTTTCGTGCCCTTCTACAAGTTTCAGGTCCGTGCTTTTGCAAGAAATTCTTCCTGTCGGCGCACAAAGTCCTTCTGTTGTTTTTGCCAGTTGGAAGGCTCAGTCACTTTGGCCACCTGCACAGCTGTCACCTTGTACTCCGGACAGTTGGTTGCCCAGTCACTGTTATCCGTGGTGACAACGTTGGCGCCACTGTACGGAAAATGAAACGTCGTATAAACCACGCCCGGCTGCACCCGATCAGTCACGATGGCGCGCAGCACCGTGTCGCCTGCCCGGCTGGAAATTCCACACCAGTCGCCGCTGTTGATGCCACGCTCTTCGGCATCGAAAGGATGTACTTCAAGCACATCCTCATCACACCACTGGTTATTTTCCGTACGCCGGGTCTGGGCACCAACGTTGTACTGAGACAGGATCCGTCCTGTCGTCAGCAGTAAGGGAAATCTCCGGGTTGAACGCTCTTCTGTAGGAACAAAACCGGTGATCGCAAAATAGCCCTTGCCCCTGACAAATTCATTTTCGTGCATGGTTGGGGTGCCTTCCGGATGCTCGTCGTTGCATGGCCACTGAATGCTGCCAAGACGATCCAGCTTTTCATAAGTCACTCCGGTGAAAGTTGGCGTCAAACGGGCGATCTCATCCATGATCTCGGAGGGATGGGAATAATTCATGGGATAGCCCATGGCGTTTGAAAGCGCCTGGGTGGCTTCCCAGTCCGCCAGGCCGGCCAGTGGTTCAATGGCCTTGCGAACCGGACCAATGCGCCGCTCGGCATTCGTGAAGGTCCCATCTTTTTCCAGGAATGAACTGCCAGGCAGGAAAACGTGGGCAAAACGCGCAGTCTCGTTGAGAAACAAATCCTGAACAATCAGGCAATCAAGTGCACGCAACGCGCTTTCAACATGCTGGGTATTTGGATCCGACTGCGCCAGATCTTCTCCCTGGACGTACATCCCACGAAATTCACCTTCAATGGATGCATCAAACATATTTGGAATTCGCAATCCCGGATCCGGCTGAACCGGAACATTCCACTCTTCTTCGAAAAGAGCACGTACAGCAGGATCAGATACATGTCTGTACCCCGGCAATTCGTGCGGAAATGACCCCATGTCACATGAACCCTGAACATTGTTCTGTCCGCGCAATGGATTAACACCCACGCCTTCCCGACCCAGGTTTCCGGTCAGCATCGCCAGGTTGGCTATTCCCATGACCATGGTCGATCCCTGGCTGTGTTCTGACACACCCAGGCCGTAGTAAATGGCTGAATTCGGCCCTTTGGCAAAAAGCCTTGCTGCACCGCGCAATTGGGAAGCAGGTATGCCAGTGATACGTTCGGTGGCCTCGGGTGAATTCTCTTCGCGCTGGATAAACTCGCGCCACTGGTTGTAGGCATCCGTCTCACAGCGCTCTGCAATGTACTCGCTGGCTTCGAGTCCTTCACTGACAATGACGTGCGCCATTGCATTAATAAAAGCAACGTTGGCTCCAGGCCTGAGCTGGAGATGATAATCAGCCTGAATATGCGGGCTTTTGACCAGTTCGATTTTCCTTGGATCAGCGACAATCAGGCGAGCGCCCTGCCGGAGTCGGTGTTTCATTCTCGAGGCAAAAACCGGGTGCGCCTCGGTTGGATTGGCGCCGATCACCATGATGACATCAGACTTTTCGACTGACTTGAAGGCCTGAGTGCCGGCAGATTCACCCAGTGTTGTCTTGAGTCCGTAGCCGGTGGGTGAGTGACAAACACGCGCACAGGTGTCCACGTTGTTGTTACCGAAAGCCGCCCGAACCATCTTCTGAACCAGGTAGGTTTCCTCGTTGGTGCATCGCGAAGAAGTGATTCCGCCAATACTGCCAGGACCATATTTCGCCTGAATTTCCTTCAGGCGCCGTGCAGCGAAACCGATTGCTTCTTCCCAGCTCACTTCCTGCCACGGCTGGTCGATGGAATCACGGATCATGGGCTTGAGAATACGGTCCTCGTGGGTTGCGTAACCCCAGGCAAAGCGACCCTTGATGCAGGAATGCCCTTCGTTGGCTTTGCCATCTTTCCAGGGCGTCATCCTGACCACTTCATCCCCGTTTTCGGTGGCCTTGAGCTCCGCTTTGAAGGAACAACCCACGCCACAGTAGGCACAGGTTGTCAGGACATCACGTTCCGGCAATCCCAATTCGAGGATCGACTTCTCCTGCAGAGCTTCAGTCGGACAGTTGTCCACGCATGCGCCGCAGGAAACACAATCTGACTGCATGAA
>DATFLY010000020.1:0-19698 GCA_035267185.1 Lysobacterales bacterium
CCGGCGCCCTCCCCCAATGGAGAGCAGCTTGCCTATGTTCGTTTTGACGAACACGGTTGTGAAGTTGTCATACAGCCTCTTGTTCTTGGCGTCCCCGAACCGATTGCCAACTGCACGAGAAAATTCCCGACCCTGGTTGACTGGTCGTCCAACGGAGAATTGCTGGCATATACCAGTGCAGAAGCAGATGATGCTGATGGATTTCGCCGGCTGCACGCCATCAATATTGTTTCCGGAGAAATACAGCCCCTGAGCGTTGACGTCACACCGACTGGTACAGATTTTTACCCGAGATTCAGTCCGGATAACAACCAACTCGCCTTTTTGCGGGGTGAACCACAACCGGACCACCGTAGCACACTCTGGGTTTTGGACCTTGCCAGTCGGAAGGAAATGCAAATCACCAGGCAACCCGCCCAACTGACGGGAATGACCTGGCTGAATCCTCAGGAAATTCTTTACGGCTTTGTCGACAGTGGCCGAATCGAAGGAAGAGTCATCGACCTGCAGAAGGACATTGAAAAAACCATTCCTGGATTCAACCTGATTCATCCGGAGTATAAGGGTGACGAGCGTTTACTGATCGGTGCAAGGCAAAGCGGAAAACGTGACTTGTACCTGTTGAACGCTGCCGGCGAGGGTCAATATGTCGCTGCCTCGACAGGAGATGACTTTCACGGCCGGCTGTCACCGGATGAAAACTGGATTGCGTATGTCTCAGGGCGCAGTGGCTTTGAAGAAATCTGGATTGCGAATACAAAAAACCAGAATGTTAGGCGCCTGACCAATTTCGAGGGCGCCACGGTTCGTTATCCGGACTGGCACCCTGGCGGCAACCTGATCCTGTTTTCTGCACAGACATCGCAGGGCGAGCGGCTTTTTGAAGCTGACGTGATATCAGGTGCCGTGAATCAGCTTTCTGTGCTCGAGAATGAAGCGACCATGCCGCGCTGGCTGCCAGACGGCGAGTCATGGGTTCATGGCTGCAGAATCTCGGGCGATTGGGGTATCTGTATCAGCAACAGGCAGAACACCAGGCTGATTGCCAGCGGTTTCTATCAACCTCAGCCGCTTGATCAGGACCAGTTGGCGGTCGTCGATCACTCTGGCGCGCTGTATCGCCTGTCGGTCACGGATGGTGGCATCGAATCGTTATGGCGCGGGCTTCATCCCAGGGCAGGCTGGTCAATTTCAGGATCGAAGCTGGTTTATGCAACCGCTGGACAAAAGGTCGAGGAAAGCCGCCTGGTCGAACTCAACCTTGAAACTGGTGTTTCGCATGATCTGTTTCATGGCTCGTTACCCTTAAACGATGTCGTCATCAACATCGGCCAAAAGTCCGGTGCAATCCTTTTCACCCGTCACCAGCAACCCAGTGACGATCTGGTGATTTTCGAGGATGTACAGCTCGATCATTAACGCTGCACCACCAGGTGATCGCCACCAATGAGATTGCTAACACTGCCAAACCCGAGTCGCTGAAGTTCATGTCGCAGGTGCGACTGGTCAAAATACCCACCTGTCTGAGCCAGGTCTGCCGCGCTTCTTGTCCAGCCACCATTGGTCATTGAAATCAATTCACGAAGCCGCGAAGTGGAAAGAACCTGCTTGGGTGCAAGTCCAACTTCGGCGCGAACCATACGCTGCAGCGTCCTGCTGGTGATGCCAAAATTGTCGGCATAGTCATTGACCCTTTCCCCATGTACACGATCCCGAAGGGACCTGATCACGCCATGTATGCGTTTTCGATGATCATCGAAACAGCCGGGCTGAAGTCCTTGACGCGATTTCATAAAGTCACACAGGGCCCGGGTTAATACAGCCGGTCCCTGGTCCTGGCACTTGAGCAATAATTCCTCAAGAACATGGTCCCTGAGCGACTCTGTCTGATCGCTCATGGAAGCCGGGGCAATATCGAACAAGGTCCTGACTGCACCAGGCGCCAGGTTGACCATCATGAATTCAGTATTCGGCCGTGTGGCCCAGATCCTGGCCCTCGAGTCAGGACCCAGGAGAGCCAGCCGGGGCAGGCGTCGTATCTGTCCACCATCCTGGTATTCCAGAATCCTGCCGCGACAGTGAAGGACTATGGCCGCGGTTGGTATTCGTAATACCGTGTCGGCCCGGGTGGATTCAGCGTCTGTTCCGAAACTGTATGTGGTCACATTAACCACGGCTTCACACATACCCGGCTTAAATTCTGATGCGGTTCTTCCGACGATCTGATTCTCTGACATGACTGATTACCATCGTTTCTCCCAACAACCAGACCGGATTGGAGAGTGATTCGATTACACAATAAGTTGGGGTAGAATGTCTAACAGGTAAACAGGATACACCGACAACCAAGAGGGAGATCGTTTTGTTGCATGCTGTGTCGATGTGCTTAAGGGGTCTGAATGTGAAAACAGTTTTAGTAAGTTTCATTGTTTCTGGGATGTTTGCAGGATTTGCAACCGCAGCGGAGCCCAACCATCCAGCGAATCCACCCTCTCATGCGGATATTCATGCAGCCTACCTGGATGGCACCATGGATATTGACGATTTACGTCTTATTGGCCTGTCAGTATTTACAACGCCTTTTAATATTTATGACGGGTTCGGTGATGGCCCGTTTGATCCAGGTGAGGATGACACCCGTGCATTTGGCCAGCGGCCCACCCTTCAGGGTAACGGGCTGTTTCTTCGTGTAAATGGCCTGGATGCGCAAAGCTGCAATGAATGTCACACCATAGTCAGTAACCGGGAACGACCACCTGAACTGGGTATCGGTGGTGTTGGCGGTCTTGTGCAATCCGCACTCATCCTGCCCGATGCCATCGATGTTTCGGATTCCGAGACTCCCCCAGAAGAAGCCTTTGACGGAACTGCTGATTACACCGGACGCCTGGCCAATCCTCCTTTCCTGTTTGGCGGAGGTGGCGTGGAACTGCTGGCCAAGGAAATGACCATTGATCTTCAGTCCATCGCCCATGAAGCAATGGCTTCTTCTGCAGGCACGGTGTTTCAACTCGACACACATGGCGTCAATTTCGGCACCATTACCAGTCTCGGCGATGGCGAAACAGAGTTAAATGCTGAAGGTATCGGCTTTGAAGACAATACCGGGCGAGACGTTGCAGACATTCTTGTCGTCAGGCCTTTTGGCCGAAAAGGTGAAAATTTCAGTATGCGGGACTTCGACCGCGGCGCCATGCAGTTCCATTTCGGAGTTGAACCTGTAGAAATCATCGGCGAAGGTGTCGATGGAGACGGCGATGGTGTGGTTGACGAAGTCTCCACGGGCGAAATGACTGCATTACACATTTTCGACGTGACCAATCCACCACCATTTATGAGTCGACTCAACCGTGAAGCCATGTCCGGATTCGCCAGTTTTTACCAGGTGGGATGCGCCGGTTGCCATATCCCGGAAATTGCCACACGATCAAACCTGTTGCCACTGGCATTTCCTGAGGACCCGGCCGATCCTTCCAGTAATGTTTACATCGAAATAGACCTGCGAAAATTCGGATTCAAACGAGTCAGGGGTGGTGGCATCAAAGTGCCGCTTTTTTCAGACCTGAAACGTCACAAAATGGGTCCTGAACTTGCAGAAACATTCAATGCCGGCGAGATCGCCAATGATGAATTTGTTACGGCGCGTTTATGGGGGATTGCTGACACAGCGCCCTACATGCATGACGGACGTTCGACGACGCTTCGGGATGCAATCGAAGCGCATGGTGGTGACGCTGAGGCAGCCCGCGATGCTTTCCTAGATCTTACTGAAGAGGATAAAGATAATCTATTGTTATTCCTAGGTAATCTCAGAACACCCATCGATCCCAATCAGGACTTAATCAAGAAGCGCTAGCCTCCGGAATGAAGGTTTACAGCTGAGATTCGACCAACTCCAGCAGCTCAGCGGCTTCCTTTCTCGAAACCCGCATAATATCGACCCTGGATGTTGTGTCCTGTACAGCGTAAATAAAGAAATTCCTGAACAACGGATTCTCTAGCAGTTCCGGATTGGTGATCTGTTGTTCGATCATATCGAAGTTTGCCATCATCAGGGGGATGTAACCATCATCAAGCGCCTGCAGAAAGTTATTCTGCCGGATTTCAATCTGGTCATACCGCCGCATCAGATGAAGCAGGGATTCCTTGACCAGTGGATCTGAAAGCAGTCGAAAATCCCCACTTTCCCGCATTGACAGGTATGTGACCCTGGCGGGCTCGAAAAACCAGTATGAAGATGGCGCAAAAATCGTCTGGGCCTGCTCTTCGGATGATGCTTCGCCCAGTTCGTCAAGCCCGGGGATGATGCCCATGAAGTGTTCCAGGCGTTTCTCATTATCGTTAATGACATCATCAAGCTCTTTGATGTCATTTCCAAGATCATCAGCAAGCCCCTGAAGATACTGTTGTTCAGTCTCGCGCTCCTGCATCTCCTCGTAGAGACTCTCAAACCACAATGCGATACTGATCCCAACGACAATCATCGCGATTTCCACCACGAAATTAGCCGAGCGTGAACTTCTCAACCTTGCAAACATCTTAGTCCCTCAATGTGTTTTGGATTAAAACACCTGGCTGTTTGACGCAATCGCGTCTCCAGTAGTTTAGAGTGTAGCCGGGATTTATTCTGGAGAGCGCAACATAGCCAAGCCCGGTGCCATATTCCTGAGTTACTCATCAGACGACAAAGACGGCGCATTACAAATTTGCAATGCCCTGCGTGCTGTCGGACTGGATGTATGGTTTGACCAGAATGAACTGCGCAGTGGCGATGCCTGGGACCCGTCAATTCGCCAGAAAATCAAGGATTGTGCCATTTTTGTTCCGATTATTTCTGCGAAAACCCAGGCGCGGGAAGAGGGTTACTTTCGTCTTGAATGGAAGCTGGCCACAGATCGCTCGTACCTGATGGTGGATGACAAACCTTTCCTCTTTCCTGTTGTAATCGATGATACATCTGAGTACACGGCAAAGGTCCCGGAACGATTCAGGGAACGTCAATGGACCAGGCTGATCGATGATGACCAGATAACAGCCTTCGCAGAACAGATGGCCGGCCTGTTGCTAAAACAACCGTCCCCTGCTCAGAAGAACCCTGAGGCTCCCAGGCCCGATTCTCCTGGCGCATCGAAGACTTCGACTGATGAATCGAGTGATGGATTCTGGATAGCTGTTTTACCCTTTCGACATATTGGCGCAAGTTCGGAGCTGGAGGCGATCGCCGAGGGACTCTGTGAAGAAATCGTCACTGGCCTGTCACGTTTTTCCTACCTGCGTGTCATTTCTCATGGTTCAACCACGAGGCTCAAGAATCAATTCAACGATGCAAGCAGCGCTGGCAAGTCACTGAATGCCCGATATGTTATGCAGGGAAGCCTGCGCCAGTCCGGGTCACGATTACGTATCGCTGCCCAGCTGGTCGATACCAGCTCTGGGGCACACTTGTGGGCAGAAAGTTATGACCGAACCTACAGCCCTGACGCTGTCTTTGAGCTTCAGGATGAACTGGTTCCTCGAATCGTTTCAACGGTTGCCGATCAAAACGGAATACTGCCCAGAAGCATGAGCGAGGTGGTTCGAAACCGGCCACCGGAATCGCTAAGCCCTTACGAAGCAGTATTGAGGAGTTTTGCCTATTTTTGGCGACTCACTGCCGAGGAATGTGAAGCGAGTCGGTGTGCCCTCGAGCTCGCCCTGCAAAAAGCACCCGATGATTCTGACGCCTGGGCCATGCTGGCGTTGCTTTCGGTGCAAGCCCATGCGCAGAGATTCAACCCGGAGATCGACTTTTTGCCCGGAGGCCTGGCAGCAGCAAGACGCGCAGTAGAGTCAGGGCCCTCCAATCACATGGCTCATTTCAGTCATGCACAGGCGCTTTACTTCGCAGGGGAAACAGAAAGCTTCCGTAATTCCGCCATCAGGACGGTTGAGCTGAACCCCCTGGATGGCAACGCCATCGCGTTCATGGGTGAATTACTGTCCTATTCGGGTGAATTTGATCGCGGCAAGACGCTTGCCAAAGCCGCCAAGGAGTTGAATCCGAACCATCCGGGCTGGTACTGGATTACCGATTTCTACCATGCCTACCGGGAACGTGACTACCGCCTTGCACTCAGCTGTTCGCTTCGAATCGAATTACCTGAACACTGGGGAACGTACCTGGCTATTGCCGCATCCTCCGGACAACTGGGGGACCTCAATGCCGGTCGGCAGGCAATGCGTCAATTGCTCGAATTCAGGCCAAATTTCGCAAAAACAGGCCGTGCTGACCTGGAACGATGGTTTGGTACCGAATATACCGAGCACATTCTTGATGGGTTAAGAAAAGCCGGGTTCAGGGAAGAAACGGGCACGACATCAGCCTGAAGCTGCGCTGTCGTCAGCCCAGTTTTTCCTCGATTTCGGCCAGGCGTATTTCAAGCGCTTCAATCCGTTTCATTAACTCATCACGGACTTCAGCACTCCTGGTGACCGGCGCTGCATGCTGAGGCGCTGCATGTTGCGGCGCGTCGGGAACCTGCGGCTCCCCGCACAACAGGTGCGCGAATCTTCCCTCTTTCTGGCCTGGTTGCTTTGACAGCGCCACCGCAAACCCGGTTTCTATCAGGTGTTCCAACACCAGGTGAACATCTTCAAGGTCATCAAACTCAAACAAACGGTGGCTATGATTTCGAAGTTCACCCAGGGTTTGCGGGCCGCGGAGCATCAGTACGCAAACCAACGCCAGGCTGCGGCTGTAGAGTTTCCACTGTTTGTCTGCCCGGTGTTCATACTTTGAAACCCTTGCACCCCATGTTTCGCGGACGAGGTCCAGTTCCTGTAACTCCCGCAAGGTATGTCCGACTTCGCCTTCGGTATAGGCGGTGACCGGAAAACGGGCTGTCTTCTGGTTACAGGCATTGCGCAGGGAGTTTACGGTCAGCGGGTATTGATCAGGCGTGGTCTCCTTCTTTTCCATCAAAGCGCCCAACACCCGAACCTGGATTGGTGTGAAATTAAAAGACTGTTTAGGTGATTGATCTTGAGTGTTGTCCATAATGACCTAATCTTAACCCGGTGCGCGGATAACCGCGCTTTTTAATATTAACTTCCGGATAGTGTTTGGAGCCGTCATGATTAAGAAAGTCGTTCTGTTTGGTGTTTTGCTGGCATTGACCGCCGTACTGGCATATTCGCAGGATCTGCCTTTTGAAGTGACTCCTGTCAGCGATTTCAATGAACCGTGGGCAATGACTTTTCTACCGGACGGCAGAATGCTGGTGACTGAAAAACGCGGAAGAATATTCATCGTCACACAGGACGGTGAAAAGTCCCGCCCGCTGGAAGACGTCCCCAATGTCGACTATCGCGGCCAGGGCGGCCTTGGCGACATCATTCTCCACCCGGATTATGAAGAAAATGATCTCGTCTACATCAGTTACGCCGAGTCCGGAGTTGGAAACACGCGCGGCGCAGCGGTTGCCAGGGCGAAACTGGTCATTGAAGACCGCCAGAGCCGACTGGAGGATGTCGAAGTCATCTGGAGACAGAACCCAAAAGTCACTGACGATGGACATTATGGCCACCGCATGGTCTTTGATGACGAAGGCTACCTGTTTATCACCAGCGGCGAGCGCCAGAAATTTGTCCCGGCGCAACAAATGAATGGCAACCTTGGCAAGATCGTCCGCCTGTACGACGACGGCAGCATCCCGGAAGACAACCCGTTTTACGATCAGGGTGATGTCACTGCCCAGATCTGGACTTTAGGCCACCGAAATCCATTAGGTGTTGCGATCGACCCAGAAGGGCGTCTCTGGAATCATGAAATGGGGCCAAAGCATGGCGACGAACTCAACCTGGTCATCAAGGGCGCTGACTACGGCTACCCGACTGTATCAGACGGTGATCATTACAGCGGGGAAGAAATCCCGGATCATGACACCCGCCCGGAATTCGAAGCACCGAAAATTTCCTGGATACCGACCATCGCACCTGCCGGCCTAATTTTTTACACTGGTGAGATGTTCCCTGAGTGGCAGGGTAATGCACTGATCGGCGGCCTGGCCTCCACAGCCATCATTCGGGTGACAATTGATGGCGAAACGGCAACCGAGGCCGAACGTTTCGAAATGGACAACCGCATCCGTGAAGTTGAACAGGGTCCTGATGGTTCCGTCTGGGTACTGGAAGATCGCGATGGTGGAAGGCTGCTGAAGCTGACACCAAAAGTTGAATGATTAAACTGACCAGCTGAAATACACAGGCACCGTTAAAAAGAGAAGCAGGAAAATGCCCGCACTGGATATTGAATTTGTACGTTCGCAGTTCCCTGCGTTTAGTGAGCCGTCACTCCAGGGGTTCGCTCATTTTGAAAATGCCGGCGGCTCCTACGCCTGCGGCCCGGTGATAGAACGCCTGGATCGCTACTATCGCGAGACCAAGCTTCAGCCACAATATGCTTTCGCGCCCTCGCAAAAAGCAGGTGAACTGATGGCAAGGTCACGCCAGCGAATGGCACAGTGGCTTAATGTGGCTGAAGATGAGGTCAACTTCGGCCCATCCACCACCCAGAATACTTATGTTGTGGGTCAGGCCTTACGATCAATTCTCTCGGCCGGTGACGAGATCATTGTCACCAACCAGGATCATGAAGCCAATATCGGTGCCTGGCGGCGCCTGGAGACGGAAGGAATACACGTACTCGAATGGCAGGTTGATCCGGTAACAGGTGAACTGGATCCTGCTGACCTGGAAGCACTTCTGACAGACAAGACTCGCCTGGTTGCATTCACCCACTGCTCCAACATCGTAGGGTCGGTCCATCCGGTAAGAAAACTTGCCGATCGCATTCACGAGGCAGGTGCGCTCGTTTTTGTAGATGGTGTTGCCTATTGCCCTCATGGTTTGCCGGACGTTGATGCACTCGGCGCTGACTTGTATGTCTTTTCGCTTTACAAGGTTTATGGCCCGCACCTGGGTGTCATGGTGATGCGTAAAGCACTCAATCAGATGCTTCCCAACCAGGGACATTTTTTCAATTCAGACCTGACCACCAAGCGCTTCACACCTGCCGGCCCCGATCATGCTCAAATTGCTGCTGTAAATGGTGTTCTGGATTATTTTGACTCACTTCATGAACACCATTTCGGGGATGGCAGTGAAGGTGCAAAGCAACAACAAATCCACGATCTGCTGCGCCAGCATGAAATTGAAATGGTTCAACCGTTGCTGGATTTTCTTGATCAGCACCCAGGGGTTCGTATTATCGGCAGCAACAATGCAAATGACCGGGCACCAACCCTTTCATTCAAAGTTACAGATCATTCATCTCACGAGATTGCAGAGAAGCTGGGTCGACAGGATATCGGTGTTGGCGTCGGCAACTGCTATGCCTACCGCCTGATCGAGGCGCTTGGCATCGATGCAGCAGATGGTGTTGTCAGAACCTCGCTGGTTCATTACACCAACAAGGATGAAGTGGACCGCCTGATAAATGCGCTTGATGGCCTGATCTGAGGGCTTGTCAATCCAGCGTGATCACATCACCGGGCTGCATCACCCTGATCTGAACACCTCTTTCTTCCGAAAGCCTGACTGCGGTCTCCAGGGCGTCTCTAGCCTCAACATAGAAGGGTGGATCATTCAGTCCATAGTGAATGGGAACCAAGCTCTTCGCCCTGATAAACCTGGCCGCATCAACAGCCTGGGAAGGAGTCATAACAGCAGGTGTTGTCATGGTGGGATCGCCACCCACTACCGCGCCGTTGATCGGCAGGAATGCAACATCCACCTCACCATACTGGTCGCCGAACAACCTCCAGCTTCCATGCCAGAGCGTATCGCCACCATGAAAAATACGTTGATTCCCCTTGCTCACCAACCAGCTCACCTGCTGGTCACCGAAGCCGTCCACTGCAGGTAGCGCGGTGATCACAAACCCACCCCGCGACACCGGGACATAAGGGACTGCGGGAATAACACGCAATCCCCTTGAAGCCACGTAGGTGGCTTCTGATTCAGCCACGATGGCGTAGCCTTTTTCACCAAGAACGTCTTTCAGCGTTTCAAGGTCAAAATGATCGTTATGGGCATGGGTGATCAGTGCATAGACCCGGGAGGTATCGACTTCAACCGGAACCAACCCACCCGGGGCATTGCCATCCCAAAGGTCCTTGCCAACCGCGTCAATCAGGAGTGTGGTGCTCCCCGACACAATCTGTACGCCCGCCCAGGTCAGGCGCTTGATTCTGATCTCATCCGCTGACTGTCCAAAAGCCGATGCGCTTAAACCTGAGAGAAGCATCCACAATGTGACCAAAACCACCAGTTTCTTAACCATTAAATATCCTTGAAGTGCAGTTTGTATAAATAACCTGGGTGATTGTTATGCTACCCTGCCGCCCTGGTTTCTGAATATCGATAGATTGACACTTTATGTCGAATTTACGTCAAGATGTAACGGATGCAAATCAGTTAATCAGGCTGACGCCAAATCAGCTCCTTTCACGGGTCTTTGAGCTCGCCAGGGATGAACATGACGAGGCCCACTCGCACCCCTGGCATCAACTCTTGCTACCACGCAAAGGAATGCTGAGGACGAGAACCCCGACGGACATCTATTTCATTCCGTCAAACCGGGCAGCCCTGATACCGGCAGGAAGCGTGCATGAATCCTGGGCACTGACTGATGCCCGGTTTGCAGGCATCTATTTTGACCCGGAGCTTTTTCCGTACAAGCTGACCGAATGCAGAATCATCGAGGTCACGGATTTCCTGGATTTGCTGGTCAGCAAATCCATCGACATTGGATTTAATGTTGAAAACAAACACACCGATCGTGAGCGGAGAATATTGTCGGTACTGATGGATGAAATCGCTGAAAGCCCCGGCGTCAACCTTTCTGTAACCGTGCCGGATGAAAAACGGCTTTTGCCAATCGTCAAGGAAATACTCACCCACCCTTCATCTTCCAAATCACTGGAATCATGGGCAAAAACGGCAGGCGCTTCGGAGAGAACCATTTCCCGGCTGTTTCAGAAACACACCGGGCTTGGGTTCGCGCGCTGGCGGCAGAAAGTTCGAATGGTGAGCGCATTGTCAATGCTGGAGGAAAACATCCCCATTCAGCAAATCGCCCTCAATGTTGGCTATGGCTCCGCTTCCGCATTTACTTTCGCATTCCGGCAGGAATTCGGCCTGTCGCCTCAACGCTATCTGGGTGGTGGTGTTGGATCCTCAAATCCATCTTTCAATGGCAGTCCATCGTCTTCGGGAGCTGCTGTGGGCGCAACGTAAACATCCATATCGTTTCCGCCGCCACCTTCGACACGGTTGTCAGAGAATATGCTGATGCCGACCAGGTTGTCTCCAATATCAAAGCCGTTGTAATCGCCGAATTCAAACCCCGAGGTGGAGTTGGGCGAAGTTTCCGAGGTCAGGCGAGTTGGCCCCTGCCAGGTATCACCACCATCTTCAGAAAAGCTATGATAGAAATCCACGCCTGTTCGGTCCCCCGAATCGCGAGTGTCGTAAAACACCACGTGCACCCTGCCCTCACGGTCCACTTTCAGCCATTGATGCCAGCGATCGACAGTCAGCTCGTCAGCCGTTTCATGAGGAATACGTAGTGTCCAATTGTCACCGCCATCATCGGAGTAGGCAAGCTGGATTCTTGAGTGATTGTTGACGGGATTGCCGCTGGTTGGGCCAGTGGTATCGCTCCAGGCGGCATACATTCGGCCATCGTAGGTGCCACCCGTCAGGTCAGTATCTGCTGATACGTAAATGAAGGCCTCACGGGTCTCGATGGAGGGTAACGGGTAGATAAATGACGCATTGGTTGGAGCCACAACCACCGAAGGCGTCCAGGTGACTGCACCATCAGATGACCGGTTCAGCCGAATTTCCTGGGTTCCGAATGCAGGCCAAAAATGGTAAATCACGCCGTTTTCATCAGTAGTTATATCGCTGCCAATCCCTCTTGGCTCAGCCGGAAAACCGTCAATCTCGAAAGTATCCCCGTCATCTGTACTGGTCGCCACCTGCATGATATTGCCCTGGTGCCAGGTGATGTAAATATTGTCCTGGAAAGGTGAACCCGGATGATTGTCCACATGGATGTATTCCTTGTCGTTCAAACCGCCCGATGGTCCGGAAAGTTCGCGTCGATCGTCGCCAGGCGTAATGTCTTCAAGACTATCCCAGGTCTGGCCATTATCATCCGAACGATAGAACCAGACGTCATTTCCTCCAAGCGTCACGTTATACACAAACGAACCGTCCGTCTTCCAGTCCATGGCCGGGTCACAACATTCTCCGCCGGTCAGATCGGGTGCCGATGCCCAGGTGTTTCCGCCATCAGAGGAATATCGCATCTCCTGTCCGCCTCCACCATTAAGGCCAGCCACGATGATATCGTCATTGATTGGACTAATGGACACAGCTGACTCTGCACCCGGGAAAACGAGCACCTCACCGTTCAGGGCGCGAATATTGTTGCGAACAAGGTCACCGGTTGTCGGGCTATCCGGACTGGTGAACACCCGATACACACCGGCCGCAGAATCACGTTCAACATCGTTGTGAATCCGGCCATTGATCAGGAAGCCACCAAAACGCATCAGGAAATAGTTGTAGGTACTGCGGGGGTACTGAACCTTTCCGGTACGAGGCGTATCCGGAAACTCCCGCCGATGCAGAACCCGATAGAAGGCGGGTACCGGACCGGCAAGTTCCTCTTCGTTATCAGCCAGCAATGCCAGGTCTTCCCTGGTGAGCTGATAGTTACGATCGTCCCAGGGACCAATCTTCTTGAGCTCTGCGTAGTCAACGCGTGCATCCACACCGCGAGACTGGTCCACAGGCTGACCAAAGGCAGGCGTGGAAGCCAGGAGCAAAATTACAAGCAGGGTTTTACGCACCGGGTGTATCTCCTTGAGCAAAGCTTTTAGCAGTCCGGGCCGGAGCAGGCATCATCAGCTTTTCTGATGATTTGGTTCGGAGTGAGCCCGGAAAGGGTATCGTGAAAATCTTCATAATCCAGGTGTTCCAGATCATGCGCCTGCAAATACCCGATCGCGTCTGTGAGGCGGTGATAGTCGTCGTCGCTGATTTCGCCCTGAAGCGTTTGCAGCTCACGGTAAAACTCCGAGCTGGATTCAAATTCCATGGGACTGTTCATGGCTGCAGAATCTCTCGCAGTTTCATGGTAGGCGCAACCGGCCAAAGCCAGCTGCGCTAATAAAATCAGCTTGATGAAGAGTCGCATTTTAACGAGACGTCTGGATTATCAGGGTGGCGGCGGAAGTGGGTCTTCGAACCCGCTTTTCAGATCAAGGGCACCAACCGGAGCCTCTGTCGGTGCCACATAGACATCCATATCATTACCCCCACCATCTTCGATACGATTGTCTGAGAAAATGCCCAGACCGACCAGGTTGCTGCCAATATCGAATCCATTGTAGTCCCCGAATTCAAAACCGGAAGTCGAATTCGGTGAGGATTCTGAAGTCAATCGAAATGGTCCTTGCCAGTTGTCACCACCATCATCGGAATAGCTATGGTAGAAATCCACGCCTGAGCGATCCGGAAACGCCCTGGTATCGTAAAACACCACGTGAACACGACCGGTCTGGTCGACTTTCAGCCACTGGTGCCAGCGATCCACTTCCAATTCATCAGCTGTTTCGTGTGGAATATTCAGTGTCCAGCTATCACCATCATCATCTGAATAGGCAAACTGAATTCGTGAATGGTTGGCCGACGGATTTCCATCATTGTCTGTAGCGGTGGTGTCACTCCAGGCTGCGTACATACGCCCATCATATGTGCCACCGGTGAGGTCGGTATCTGCTGAAACGTAAACAAAAGCCCGGCGTGATTCTATCGACGGCAACGGGTAATCGAACGATGCATTGGTCGGTGCGACCACGATCGATTCGTCCCAGGTTGCCCCTCCGTCCTCTGAGCGATTGAGCTGAATGGTCCTGGCACTGAATGCCGGCCAAAAATGATAAACAACGCCATTGGCATCCGTGGTGATATCGCTGCCGATTCCGCGTGGTTCGCCGGGGAAAGACACGATGTTGAAAGTATTTCCATCGTCAGCACTGGTCGCCACCTGCATGATGTTGCCCTGGTGCCAGGTGATGTAGATATTGTCCTGGAAAGATGAACCCGGATGATTGTCGACATGGATGTATTCCTTGTCATCCAGCACGCCTCCACTCGGCCCAGCCAGTTCACGACGATCATCGCCAGGTGTGATGTCTTCGAGGCTATCCCAGGTTTGGCCATTGTCATCTGATCTGTAGAACCATACATCGCCACCACCCAGGGTGACGTTGTAAACAAATGAACCATCCGTCTTCCAGTCCATCGCTGGATCACAGCACTCGCCACCGGTCAGGTCCGGCGACGAGGTCCAGGTATTTCCTCCATCCGATGAATAGCGCATTTCCTGGCCGCCGCCGCCATTGAGGCCGGCTACCACGATATCGTCATCGATGGGGCTGATTGATATTGCTGATTCAGCACCCGGAAAAACCAGCACTTCGCCATTAAGCGCTCGAACTGCATTACGAACGTTGTCACCAGGCGTGGGGCTGTCGGAGCTGGTTGCCACACGGTACTCGGTTCTGGCCGCGTCCCAGTAAATTTCATTGTGGACCTGTCCATCAATCAGGTAGCCACCGTAACGCATCAGGAAATAGTTATAGGTGCTGCGCGGATATTGCACCGGTCCACTACGTGATGTTGCCGGATACTGTTGCCTGAATAACACCCTATAAAAAGCCGGAACGGGGCTGATCAATTCTTCCTCGTTATCTGCCAAAAGCTCAAGATCTTCCATCGTGAGCTGGTAATTACGATCATCCCACGGACCGATGTTCTTCAGTGAGGCATAATCCACACGGGCATCCACCCCAAGTGATTGATCCACTTGCTGGGCACTCACAGAAAACGAGAACAAAACCAGAACAACGATAGACAGCATGCGCACGGGATTAACACTCCTTGTCCAGCCCTGAGGGCCATACACTCACTTTTGAAACCTGATGCACGAGAGCATACACGCCACAACGCTGCTGTTGAAGTGTTTTGGGAGCAACGAAACTTCAGGTCAGTGTTTTGGCAAGGTACTGATTCATTTCATCTTCCCAGTTGCGCATGAATCCCAGGTACCAGTCATTGGTAAATTCGGTCAGAAATTCATTGCCCGCCTCAGCAATGGCGGTGAATTCATAACTGATTTGCAGATTGGTAACAACGTTTTCATTTAGATGGAGGCTTATCTCCAAAACGCATACCGAGTGTTCCGGCGTAACCTTGATCATCTGAACAAAACTGTCGGGTTCATATTTTGACACGTACCAAATTGATGGTGCAGGTTCACCCGGCGTCTGAAACACACACCCGGGTTCTGCATGGCCACTCTTTGAAATCACCCAGTCTGGAATCCAACCCTCACACCAGTCAATTTCGGAAACCGGGCACAACATTGGAAAAATCATGGCAGGATCGGCGTTGATGGATAAAACGTGACTGTGTTTCCTCCGCTGTGGGGTTACACACCTGAATGATTCACTTGTTTGTTTCATTTGATTAACTCCTGTTTGTTGGTAAGGAGACGTCACGTTAAACTATGAAGTAATAGACAGGTAAAGCGGTTTTTTTATGCTGAGCATTGGCCAGTTGGGAAAGAAATTCAGTTTGTCACGAGCCACCCTTTTGTACTACGAAAAAGAAGGAATCCTGTGCCCTGCCAGCAGGTCCGGGAATAACTATCGCTGGTATGGTGAAGCAGAAACCGAACAACTTAGGCAAATCGTGGCTTTTCGGAGTTACGGCATCCCCATCAAAGAAATACGAGGCCTGCTGAATCGTAAAGACGCTTCTGACACCGAGACTGCGCTGAAGAAGAGATTTGCCCAACTCGATGGAGACATCGCCAGGCTGAGAACCCAGCAACGGGCCATCATGGCCCTATTCGATCAGAATCAGCTTGAGACCGATGCCAACATGAGCAAGGAGAAATGGACTGCCATCATGAGCGCTGCGGGGCTTAGTGAATATGACATGTGGCAATGGCACCGGGAGTTTGAAGCCAGGGAGCCTGAAGGACACCATGCGTTTCTTGTCTCTCTGAACCTGGATAATGAAGAAATAGAAAGCATTCGGAAGGCTTCAGCGAACAGAAGGGCTTCGTCATAAAGAAACTCTTAAACCTGATTCAGAAGGATGATCCCGGCTTTGAGAGAAACTCAATTTCTTCAGGTGTGGATTCTCTGCCCAATATCTCGTTTCGATGCGGATAACGCCCGAATCGATCAATAATGGCCTTGTGCTTCAGCTCAAATTCAAGGTTTTTTCCGCGGCCAATCCGGGTAAACAGTTCGACTGCAATCTCATGAATCCGCGCTGATTCGCTGTGCATAAAAGGCATGTAAAGAAACACGCGCTGTTGAGAATCCAAAAGCAGATCGTCACCGGACTGTATGGCCTCCTGGCTGAGGGCAAGCGCCATTGAATCGGAAGCAAATGCCTGGGGTGTCCCTCGATAAATATTTCGCGAGAACTGGTCAATGACGATCACCTCGGCAAGCCTTCCCTCGGGCTTCGACCGCCATTCATAAAGTTCACCCTGCACTGCAGCGTTCAACAATGCTCCGAACCGCACCTTCAGCTGCTGATCAAATTCACTGTCCTTGACCCACCAGGCCTTCGAATCAATTTCCGAAAACCAGAATTCGATGACATCGTGAAAATGCATTTCTCAGGTCTGCTCAAGGAATACTTCGATTTGCTCCTGCAGTCGGGCAGAGGCTTGTTCGAGACACAGGGGCGCGAGATCAGATCCTTCAGTATCCAGGCACTGGACAGTCTGAATCCGCTCCGCCCATTGAGGAAGGGTACGAAGCTGTTCAGGAAGCTGACTGAGATATTCACTGGCTGCATCCAGGTTCCTGTAACTCAGGGCAATATCCACACCCAGCCCCAACAGCCTTGGCTCATATGGAAACACTTCCAGCGCTGCAGTCGTTGCTGCAAGCGTTTCATATTCCTTTTCCGTGCCTTGTGCTGCCAGCGAGAGGAGTTGCAAACGATAGAGCTCGGGTGACGGGCGTGGACTCGAAGAAATGGCCGAAGAAAAATCAGCTGCGCCAGCCCCTGCTTCTCCCATCCTGATGTGCGCCTTTCCACGCAATACCCATGCGAATGAATGCGCCGGTCGAAGTGACAAGTACCGGGTAAGCAACTCGGCTGCTGCTTGCGGGTCCCGGGTATCCAACAAGAGCTTGGCTTCCAGGAAATCAACCAGGGGAAGACCAGGGTTGATGAATCTCGCTCTCTCAAAGTCCTTTGCTGCCTGGTCGAATTCCTTGTGCCGGCGATACAAATCCCCCCGCTTGCACAACAGTTCCACATTCTCAGGATCAGCCACGAGTTGCTGATCCAGGGCTTCAATCTGAAGGACGAGATCCGGATGGGTGAACGCAGTGTTGCAGGCCAACAAGAGCATCAATAGCGAAAGGAGGCGCAGACTGCGCCTCCCCTGTTTCATCCAGTTCATTTCAGCTGGCTTGTTGTGGCAGAAACTCTCATATCACTGAATTCTGCCACAAACCGCTGGCATTACTGTGCAGAAATCCGAATGTTGTCGATGTAGACATGATCATTGTTTCCGGATGCATCGCACTGGAACCTGATCTTCACATTGTTATTGAAGGTATAGGAGCCACTGTCGATGACAATCACCGGATCATAACGCGTGCCGTTATCAACAAAATCAACGTTGTTTACAAATGCCTGCACCGTTTGCCAGCTTGAGCCACCATCGGAGCTGATTCGCACCCAGAAATCCTCGGAATTCTCAAAGCTCGAGGCCACGTAACTGAATTCAATCTGAAGTTGCGTATAGCCGCCCAGATCGAGACTGTCAGCCAACTGGATATGGGACGTTGACGAGTCGTCCCTCAAATCGACGTTTTGAAAGCCAATGGCGTTTTGCGAAACCAACCTGGAATCATTGCCACCATCAATCCAGTTGCCCCAGCCACTTTCGAAATCATCAAAGACGAGCTCCGTCCATCCTGCGGGAGGTTCAGTGACAGTGACCAGCGCACTGACGTTGTCACTGGCACCATTGTTGTCAGTGACTACCAGGGTAACTGTGTAGCTGCCAGCAGATGAATAACCATGATCTGGATTCTGCGCCGATGATCCATTGCCATCACCAAAGTCCCAACTCCAGGACACGACACTTCCGTCACTGTCAGTAGATGTATCTGTAAATCCACAATTCAGATCAGTACAGCCATAAGTAAAGTCAGCTGTCGGCGCGGAATTGGCCGCAGCTACTGTCACCAGGGTGCTGGCGTTGTCAGTTGCACCATCATCGTCTGTGACCGTCAGGGTGACGGTATAGCTGCCAGCAGATGAATAGCTGTGATCTGGATTCTGCGCTGATGATCCATTGCCATCGCCAAAGTCCCAGCTCCAGGAAACCACGTTCCCGTCACCGTCGCTCGATGCATCCGTGAAACCACAATCCAGGTCGGTACAACTCTGAGTGAATCCTGCAGCGGGCGGAAGGTTGTCGCCAGCGACACCAAACACCACGTAAGCAACCTGCTCGGTTGTGTGGCTGCGCTCTGAATTGGCAATCTGGTCCTCGTCATACATCAGGGCCAGGTTACCTGCCGAAACGGGATTGGTACCGTACAGAATTGGCCAGCCACCATCACCACCATCCAGGGCTGCGGTACTGACCACTGAGCTGGTTGGTGCGCCAACACCATTGAACGAGTAATTAAAAGGCGGGCTGTTGGTTGGACCGCGTACGATGTCACTTCCAAGGCCTGCCGAGTATTCGATACCATTCACCGTTCCGCTTCCGGCTTCAAACACGATGTAGCCGACCATTTCATCGGCACGAGTGATATTGGTGTCCTCCGCAACATGTTTACCCACTGCCAGGCTGGTCGCAGATGGTGGGTTGGTTCGACTTGAACCCTGGGCCCAGAACACCGACCAGTTTGCGTCGTTGTAGCTCATCACCTGGCCAATCACGACCGGATTGCTATAACTGTTCTGGTAAGAACGAGGCTCAGGTGTCCAGCCATTCTTGAACGCTGTTACTGTGCTGTTGTATTTCACGGCTTCAAGCGTGATTCCATCTGCCGCCTGCGTATAGACACCCTCCTCTACAGCCAGGTAATGAACCGCATGCGGGCCGACTGCACCACCACCCGGGTTTGCCAGGCGCACATCAAAGCTGTTTCCTGAAGCATTCTGAATGCGTGTGACTGCAGGGAGGTCAGTGTTTCCATAGTTAACCGTTGCAACCACCACCATCGAAGTAAAGCTTTCCGGCAACACAACATTGGTCCAGCCGGAGCTGTCAACGTTATTGACAACACCGGTATACATCCTGAATCCGGCGGCCGGTGGCTCTGAAACACTGACGAGGTTGCTGGTGCTATCAGATGCACCATCGTCGTCAGTCACGGTCAGCGAGACGGTGTAATCGCCCGCTGATGCATAACTGTGGTTCGGGTTCTGATCTGATGAACCATTGCCATCCCCAAAGTCCCAATTCCAGGACACAAGCGTGCCATCGCTGTCTGTTGAGGCATCGGTGAACCCACAATCGAGATCAATACAGCCGGATGTAAATCCAGCGGTCGGCGCAACATTCGGTGCGGTGACTGAAAC
>DATFLY010000021.1:0-4100 GCA_035267185.1 Lysobacterales bacterium
GGACATCATGAAAGCCAAGCGTAAGCCGCTGGACATATTGAACATGGATGAATTGGGAGTCTCGAGCGAAAACGACATTGAAATCGGTCACCACGCACCACCGCCAGCGCGATCACGTGGAATCATGGTGGAAGACGCGCAGCAACTGGTCACCGAACTCAGAAACAGGGGATTGGTATGACTAACATCCTGATTATTGCCGAACACGACAACGGCTCACTCAATGTCAGCACAGCCCGTACAGTAAGCTGCGCCACAGCCATTGGTGGTGATATTGATGTCGCAGTCCTTGGTTCCGGCGCTTCTGAAGTTGCCACCCAGGCTGCAGAGATCCAGGGCGTATCAAAAGTCATCAACATTGATGCGGAACACCTGGGAGCACCATTGGCTGCCAGTCTGGCACCGGAAATAGCAGCGCTTGCTGATGGTTATAGTCACGTGCTGGCCCCATCGACAACATTCGGCAAGGACGTCCTGCCTCGAGTGGCTGCCCTTCTGGGCGTCAACCAGGTCAGTGACATCATGTCGGTTGAAGGGCCACGGCAGTTCAAACGGCCCATTTATGCTGGCAATGCCATCGTTGATGTATCAGTGCCTGAGGGCATTAAGGTTGTCGCGACTGCTCGAACGGCGAGTTGGAAAGCTGCTGATGCTGGTGGTTCTGCTGCCGTGGAATCCCGCGATGCCTCAACCCAGGCGCCTGGTCATACTCGCTTTGTTGGTCTCGAAGCTGCTGGTGGCGAACGGCCTGATCTTCAGAGCGCACCCAAAGTGGTTTCGGGCGGGCGAGCTCTTGGCAGCGCCGAGAATTTCGAGATTGTATACAGCCTGGCCGACAAGCTGGGTGCAGGCGTTGGCGCATCACGCGCCGCTGTCGATGCGGGTTACGTGCCCAACGATATGCAGGTTGGCCAAACAGGCAAGATCATTGCCCCTGATCTGTACATGGCATTTGGCATCTCCGGTGCCATCCAGCACATCACCGGAATCAAGGATGCCGGCACCATCGTTGCGGTTAATAAAGACGCCGATGCACCTATATTCGAGATTGCCGATATCGGTCTGGTGGGTGACCTGTTCACAATCATTCCGGAAATTGAATCCCTGATCGACTGAGTGGAGGGTGCGCGCTGCGCAAGCTATATGAATTTTCCCATCTGGAGCCCCGGCGAGGAGCGAATTGAGAAGGCAAATCTCAGTCGTTTCATGGAAACGGCCCGCCAGGAGTTGGGATGGGAGGTAAACAGTTACGAGGATCTGCACAGGCATTCGCTGGAACAGCCTGAACTGTTCTGGAAACTGGTCTGGAAATTCTGCGAAATCGTTGGTGAACCCGGCCACAGCATCCTGGAAAACGGCAACCAGATGCCGGGTGCCCGCTGGTTTCCGGAAGCAAAACTGAATTTTGCTGAAAATCTGCTGCGGCATCGGGGTGACGATGATGCCATCCTTTTCAGATCAGAGACAGGTGAAACCCGGCGTATCAGTCACGACGAACTGTTTGCTGCCGTCGCACGTCTTGCTGCTTCACTGAAGCAGGAAGGCATTAAGCCAGGCGATCGCATCGCCGGCTACATGCCAAACATCCCTGAAACGGTGATCGCCATGCTGGCAGCCACCAGCCTTGGCGCAACCTGGTCATCCTGTTCCCCGGATTTTGGCATCAACGGCGTGGTGGACCGGCTGGGTCAGATTCAACCAAGAGTCCTTTTCTGTGTTCCGGCGTACACCTACAACGGCAAGGCACACGACTGCCTCGAAAATATCAGGGGCATCACGGACTCAATTCCAACCATCCAGAAGGTGGTGTTTGCTCGCTACACAAACCCCAGTGCAGATCTGGGTGATATTCCCAATGCACAATGGCTGGATGAATATGATGATTCTAATGCGAACGAGATCGAGTTCGAGCGCCTGCTGTTCGACCACCCGCTTTACATTGTCTACTCATCCGGCACCACCGGCGTGCCCAAGTGCATAACACATGGTGCTGGTGGAACACTGATTCAGCACCTGAAGGAACAGGTTCTGCACACCGACGTTTGCCCCAATGACCGGCTGTTTTTCTTTACCACCTGCGGGTGGATGATGTGGAACTGGCTGGTCAGTGGCCTGGCCACCGGCGCCGCGATTGTTCTTTATGAAGGCTCGCCCTTCCATCCCGGCCCGGAAAGCCTGTTCGACATGGCAGACGAATTTGAAGTCACCCAACTTGGAGTGGGTGCCAAGGCAATTTCTGCCTGGGAAAAGGCTGGCATCAAGCCACGTGAAAGTCACAGACTCAGCGGGCTTCGCACCATGCTCTCCACCGGCTCACCATTGGCACCTTCAAGTTTCGACTACGTTTATCGCGATATTAAACAAGACGTATGCCTGTCATCTATTTCAGGTGGCACCGACATTGTGTCCTGCTTTGTCCTTGGCAACCCGATCCTCCCGGTCTGGCGCGGTGAACTGCAATGCAATGGACTGGGGATGGCAGTAGAAGTCCGGCGTGATGATGGCAACCAGGCTGATACTGGTGAGACGGGCGAACTGTGCTGCACCCAGCCATTTCCTTCCATGCCGGTATTTTTCTGGGGCGACGAGGACGGCAGCAAGTATCGATCTGCCTACTTCGAGAAGTTTCCGGGCATCTGGTCACATGGTGATTTCGTGATGCGCACTGAACATGGCGGGATGGTTATCTTCGGCCGGTCCGATGCAACATTGAATCCGGGCGGTGTGCGCATTGGTACTTCAGAGATTTATCGCCAGGTCGAGAAGCTGGACGAGGTTCTTGAAAGCCTGTGCGTTGGGCAGGACTGGGATGACGACACTCGCGTGATCCTGTTCGTGCTGTTAAGAGAGGGACTCGAACTGGATGACGATCTTATCGGGCGCATCAGAAGCACCATCCGGGAAAACACGACGCCGCGTCATGTACCGGCAAGGGTTATCCAGGTTGCTGATATCCCGCGCACCATCAGCGGCAAGATCGTGGAACTGGCGGTTCGCAATGTCATCCACGGCAAACCTGTCAAAAACGTGGATGCCCTCGCCAACCCGGAAGCACTGGAACTTTACAAAAACCTGTCAGAATTGAAAGACTGAAGGCTCAACAGGCATTTCCCTCAAAGTCTGCTCGGATGGCCATAAAGGCTCCCCGATCAATACCCTCATTTGGTGAACACGCGCCGACAGTACATCCCTGTACTGAACGTCGCTAGCTCGGCCGCGACGGCGTCGGCTCCTTACTACGACGCTTCGCATCTTTCGTTACGTCGCCTTGGGCCTGCTCCCTGCCTCGCTGTCCAGTCATTCCGGTATTGCCCGGCATCCGGCTTAATGCCATTGAGGAAAATGCCTGCTGAGCCCGTCAACACTTCAGCCATCGGATGTGTCTGAGCACTACACAGGGGCGTGGGAGGGATACATCTTTCGCGACCTTTGGAGACAGGGAAGTCGGAAAAGAGCTACAGGGATGTATTAGCGCAGTTCATTTTTCAGGTACGGCTTTCTTTTTGTTCCGAAAGAAGTGCCTGACAAATGGGCGCGGCGCGTGCGTGTCGCGAAAGATGTATCCCTTCCTCGTCCCTTACACAAGATGCGATCCGTTACCGATCAGCCTTTCGGCGCAGGTAGTTCAGTAGATCAACTCGCGTGATGAGTCCGAGAAACTTCTCTTCATCCTTAACAATCGCGACAAAGTCTTTCTCGAAAATGGGCATCAGGTCTGAAACCGGCGCATCCTTGTCAATGAAAGTCAGCTCAGAAACCATTGCCGAACGCACACTATCCTCAAACCGCGCTTTCGAATCGGTGATGGCCAGCAAAATGTCAGACTCGTCGAGGAAGCCAACGATCTGGCCATCCTCGATCACCGGAAGCTGGGAAACATCGTAGATTTTCATACGGGTGTAGGCATTGCCAAGCGGCTCATCCGGCCCAACTGTGATGGTGTCGTGAGATTCGTATGGCCTTGCAATCAGGTCACGCAGGTCACCAAACTCTTCAAATTCTATAAAACCCTGGTCGCGCATCCAGAAATCGTTGTACATCTTGGAGAGGTAGCGATTGCCCGTATCACAACAAAATGTGATCACGCGCTTTGGCTCAGT
>DATFLY010000022.1:0-54170 GCA_035267185.1 Lysobacterales bacterium
ACAAACTGCTCGCAGTTCGGCTGGAAGCAGGACGCGTCCTGGCTGAAACCTCTCCTGATGCGATGACTGTCGAGGAAGGCGTGAAGCTCAGGACTGCGCTGGATGATTATGTGGCTGCACAACGCTATAACGGTGACAGGCCTGAATCCTGGTTGAACCTAGGAAACCTGAATCTCCGTATGGGAGATGTTGAGCAGGCGGAAAAGGACTACAGGCAGGCCCTGGAACTCGCACCTGATTTTGGTGCTGGCTATCTCAACCTTGCAGATCTTTTCCGATACATGGGGCGCGAAACGGAGTCTGCTGAACTACTGCGTGCAGGCCTGGAAAAACAACCTGAAGATGCAGCCTTGCATCATGCGCTGGGACTCTCCCTGGTTCGCAGAGAAGACATGGCTTCCGGTCTGGCTGAGCTCAGGCGTAGTGTTGATCTGGCCCCTGAAAACGCACGATATGCCTACGTTTATGCCGTTGGACTCAACTCCAACGGGCAGGCCGGTGATGCCATTGCAGTCCTGGAAAAGGCACATGGATTCCACCCCAATGACATGCAAATCATGCAGTCACTGGCGATTTTTGAGCGCGACCGCGGAAATGTCGATCGCGCACGCTACTGGGTGGACAGGATGATCGAAGTCAACCCGGCCGACCAGAATATTCAGCAGTTTCGCAATTCCCTGGACTCGGAAAGCCCTTAGCGTCTCCTTCCTCCGCCGCGACGTTGCATGGAATGGCCCCTGTTCATGTTTCGATGCGATGTTTCGCGCATGCTGCCACGCTGGCGTGCATGGTTTGATCGGTTCAGGCTTCCATAATCCAGCGAAGATCGATTTCGTTGCTGCGTGGATGGACGTGTTGATGGTCGTGTCTGCTGTGTGGCGGGCCGTGTCTGGGTGGTCGCAGACCTGTCGCGCTGCGAGGCCCATTGACCATTCTGGCGTGATTCCCAGGTATTGCCGTTGGTCCTTGCAACATTGCCATTGCGATCGGCAAAAACATTGTTGGCGCGATTGTTGGCTGGCCGGGCTTTTTGTAATTCCCTGCTTGCCGTGGCGGGATCGGCTTTACGTGCACGGTTCTCAGGACGATTGTAGACATCCCTGTTTGCAACCCGATCACGATTCAGGCCACCCCTGTCGCCGATCTTGTTTCCGATTTCTGTGCGATTCCCGATATTGATGTTGTTGCCAATGTTGATATCACCAGTATTGATAAAGGTCGGGCCACGGTATCCACCGCCATACCAGCCGCCACAGCATCCATAACGGGGATAACCACCCCAGCCGGAACTCCAGCCGATTCCGACTCTGAAAAATCCGTTAGACCAACTGAGGCCGAAGTTCCATCCAGTCCAGGGGTTATAGCCAACATGCAACCCCCAGGTTGGAACGCGGGGGTAGTAATAACCACCGCCCCAATAGGGCGGGTAGTACCAACCGGTTCCGTAGACAGGGACACCGTAGTAGGGGTACGACCACGTATATCCGGGTGTGTAGCCGACATAAACAATTTCGGGAGTTGATTCGTAAACCTTGACGTAGGTGGTGTTGTAAACAGGCGATGACGGCGGAATCCTGTCGATTTCTTCATCCGGAATCTCGTCAGCGACCTCCCATGGCCCCGTGGCAGATGAAGAAGTAAACCAGACGCCGTTATCGACAGCGAAATACGAGCCTTCGATTTCCAGGACCTGAGATGCCGTGTTCACTGCGTATGAAACTTTTGTTCCGGTAACAGCCTCGAATTTGGGAACTCCTTCGTATTCAACAGTCAGTGTTGCCGTGGATCTGTCGATGGCTGCAGTCTGGGGAATCGCTGAATCAAGAACAGCATCATGCGCTTCCGGGGTGCCCGCCACCGAAGTTCTCAAGCCGCCAATGTCGGAAGCTGGTGGGATTTGTGAAAAGCTTTCCGGCAGTTTGTCAGCTCGAACGAATGTCCATGGGCCGTCCTCGGAGTTCGAGCGGAACCATCGGCCCGAAAGCAGCACATACATGTTGCCGGTGGAGAGTTCTCTGAGCCAGGGTGTTTCGGTATTGGACACGTACAAAATGTCACCACCAGCAAGAGCAGTCCATTCGGCCGCCCCCTGGCTTGAAATCAGTTCAGTGGGTTCAGTTGCAACGACGATGGATGGTGGAGAGTCCGGCCCTTCGATTTCCTCATCCGATTCCGGGATTATCGAAACGAGATCCTGCGGGGGGCTATTGGTCAGATTAAATGGCCCCAGCGGATCACTGGACTCATACCAGAACTTACCGCTGCTCAGGTAACAAGACCCGTTGCTGGTGTGGCAGGCAACCGCAAAAGGTGTGTTCAGTGCTGCCTTGTAAGAGCTGTTTTCCACTTCCCTGAATTTTGGTTCGCCATCGTAGATCAGCAGTACTGACAGCTCCTTACGAAATACAATCACCGGGGGGTCGTTCTTCAATTCACTCAGGCTCTCCCTGACAACCTCGGCATTTTCGAGGCTGGCTGAGAGTCGTTCCCTGGAGATGGTAAAACCAGCTTCCGGTACGGCAGCTTGCACGGCATTGATGAATTTTTGTTCACCAACATCGTTGGAATCCGGCCACGTGACCTGGGTGACAGTGAATTCCCGGACAGTAACGGTATCTGAGTCATCATTGTTGTAGAGCCTTGCCATGTACCACATGGCCCCGAATATCGGTTCTTCCAGGTCAGCACCTTCGATGGAAATAGCAGCGCGTCCACTCAGGAGATTGTCATTCAGAGTCTCCGGTTGCGGCTGATAAACCACGATGGTGTAGTCGCCTGCAGAAATTTCCTGTGGCCAACTGGGTTGTGCGAACGCGGTGCTGGTGATGGCCAGTGTAGCCATGACAACGATACCCTGAAGCAGGACTCTCGCTTTGCCCTGACAACCCAGGAATTCAGAACGACGACCCATATTTTCACTCCGTTAACAGATACACCAGAGGATAGCGTAAGGGTGAGCATGAAAGGTAGTTTTTCACCCTCCGGTCATTTGGATTAATGACAAAATACCTGGGCGGTCTGGTTTATAATTTGACCCAACCATTCCTGTTTCAGATCATTCGGAAATTACGATTATGAAAAAAATGAATTTTGGCTTGCTGTTGATTGCGGCAGTTGTATTGTTGTCGGCCTGTTCATCGGGTCCAGATATCCGCACTGACTATGATCGTTCGGTCGATTTTACCGGGTTCAAGACCTACGGATTCTTTTCGCCGCTGGGCATTGAAGGTCCCAACTACTCCACGATCTACGGCAGCATATTTCGTGAAGCCATTTCACGCGAAATGGAAAACCGGGGTTACAGGAAAGCAGAAAATCCGGACCTGCTGATCAATGTTTCTGCGCGGTTGGAAGACAAGACCAAGGTAACGACCTCGACAAACCCTGGTTATTACGGTGGTGGTTACTATGGATACCGGCGCGGGTTTTACGACCCCTGGGTGGGTTACGGTTATGGAACAACCACTCACGTTAGCCAGTACACCGAAGGAACAATCAACGTTGACGTGGTTGATGCCAAGGATAAGAAACTTATTTTCGAAGGTGTTTCTGTCGGGCGTCTCAAAGACGATCGCACCAACGAGGAAATTCGCGAGGCCATCAATAGCGGCGTGGCCACGGTGTTCACTGGCTACCCGGCCACCGCCTCTGGTATGTAAACGATCTCCTCTGGTACCTAGGTTGGTTTGTTCTCCTGAAGGTCCACTGACAATTTAAAGGCCAAATAGTACTTGAAGATATTGGCGACATAATCAACGGTTTCGCGGCCGATTTCTTCGGCCGCGATCAACTCAACGTTGTCAAACCAGATGTCAGGGTTGAGCCCCCGATCCTCGGCTTTCTTCCTGAGTCCGCGAATCCTGTTGGGGCCTGCATTGTATGAGGCAAACGACAGGGCAGTTTTGTTCATCTGGTCGAGATCCGGGTCGTCGAAATAGGTATCCTTGATCCAGGCCATGTAGCGGATCCCGGCCATAATGTTGTTCTCGGCAGTTGAGATATCAGCAACACCTACAGCAGGATCTTTTGCGGTACTGGGTAAGAGCTGCATGACGCCCACCGCACCACGGTTGCTTTTACGTGACTGATCCAGACGGGATTCCTGGAAGCCCTGGGCAACCATCATCAGGGTTTCAAAATCATGTTCGGGCGCGTGTTGTTCAAAGTACTGGAGCACTTCTGCAAATCTTTTCTGTTCTTCTTCACCATGAATCGAATGTAGTCTCGAGGTATCTTTCAGATAGCGATTGATTATCATGTTTCCGGTCAGTGTTCCCTGCCGGTTATCTGCAACAAAGCGGTTGAGCAGCGATTTCAGCTCCGGGCTGTCTTCTCGCAGGGCCCAGCCGTATCGTGCCCCCTCACGGACAACAATGTCCTCCCTCACACGAACATCCACCAGCGAATTGGCCCAGAATTCGGCGATCTCACTGTCTGCAACCGTATAATCAATGGCTCCGGCATTTGTCATTTGCATCAGGTCTTCCGTTGCAAGATGTTCATCCACGGCTGTTAATTCGATCGGGGGTAGACCACGGTTTTCGAAGTCCTTATTCAGATTCTCCAGGCTCTGCCAGAAGCTGCTGGCCTTTCGGATATGGACTTCCCTGCCGGCAAGATCGTCGATTCCCTGAAGTGATTCAGCAGTCGGCGCCTCAACAATCAGCTCGTTGATCGGCTTGGTTGTCGTCGGATCAGTGAAATCAACGAGCTTCGCGCGCTCATCAGTTATTGTGATGCCGCCCAGGGCTATGTCGCCGCGACCCTGGGCGACGAATTCAAGCAGCTGATCCCTGCGAACCGGCAAAATGACCACATGAATCTTGACAGGTCCCGAGTCGACTTCGTCACCCAGGAATTTTTCGAAGATTTTGAGTATTTCGTACGCGATTCCTTTTTGATCAGCGCCATCGAGGTAGTAATAGGTGTCGGACCAGGGCACAAGCGCCCGAACCATCCGCCTTTCGATCATGCCGGAGAGATCGCCCTTCCAGGGTTCAAAAATCTGAGGTAAATCTTCTGACGCTTTGTGTGCGTATAAAGGTTCACCGGAGTCTGCATCTGTTGAGGGAGTTGCCTGTGAGTCTGAGCCGGATTCAGCTGCAGGACCTGGTTGTGCAGTTTCCTGCGCGGCCATGTTTGCTTTTAAATCTCCGGAAGAAGCATCTTCTGAAGTGCCGCAGGCTGTTGCCAGCACAAAAACCAGAAACAGGCTTGCGAATTTCAGCATACGGGTCACGTTTGTATTCATGTGGCTATTGTCCAAAGGATTATTTCTGAATGAATCTAACGGGGTATTGCAATTACCGGGTCTCAAATGAATCTGAATGCAGCGGCTTTGTCGGCTTCCATTCAATATGGCTGACGCTTGCCAGCGGTGGCCCTTGTTTAAGCCATTTTGTAAGCTTCTCCAATTCTATATGATTGCCGCAGGCCAGGACCTCGACAGAGCCATCAGCGAGGTTTTTGGCATATCCGGTAATCCCAAGTGGGACAGCGGTCCGACGGGTGGATTCCCTGAACCAGACGCCCTGAACACGACCCTCAATCCGAAACAGCCTGCATTCCATCATAAACCGGGGTCCTGGTAACGGCGCTCAGGCCAGCGTTGACTCATTGATTGCCTCCAGGTTTGGTGTTCCGCATTGGCGCATCACAAGCTGCAGTTCGCGATTCAGTAACTGCAACACAGCCTCAAGGCCCTGTTGACCGTAAGAAGCAAGACCCCAGACATACGGGCGACCGATGCAGACTGCATTGGCACCCAGCGCAAGCGCTTTGAATACATCAGTACCCCGACGAAAACCGCTGTCAATCATGACCGGTACCACTCTATTCACCTCCGAAACAATTTCAGGCAGGCATTCAATGCTTGAGCGACCACTGTTTTCTGCGCGTCCACCATGATTCGAAACAATGATTCCATCAGCTCCATGGTCAAGGCAAAGCCGGGCATCCTCGCTTGTCACGATGCCCTTGATCACCAGTTTCATGCTGCTTGAATCCTTGATTCGGTCAAGCAGACTCCAGTCCATCTGAGCGGGTGACGTGGCATCCGGATTGACTTTAAGTCCTGCGAGGGTGGGGTACTTCTCCGATGTGTTCCGGTCACCCGTATGGCAACTTGTGCAATCTGCCTTGTCGATTTGCCTGAAACGATGGGTGGTTTCCCGATTATGCCCGGCAACCATGTCGACGGTCAGTACCATCACCTCGCAACCAGCCGCTTCAACTCGCTTGATAACAGCCTCAGTAACTCCCCAATGTGAGTTTGGATAAAGTTGAAACCAGACCGGCTCGCCCCTGGCAGCATTAACTTCCTCCAGTGAAAAATTTGACCCGTAAGAGAGTATCTGGAGCGAATTCTGCGTCCTTGCAGCCCTGGCGATGGCGATGGCGCCATCGTTGTGAAAGGCCCTTTCATTTCCAATGGGCGCGAGAGCCAGTGGTGTACCCCAATGCCTTCCAAATATCCTGGTGGAAGTATTGGTATCGGTGACTCCGGTAAGGCGGCGCGCACGAAGCTTGAATTGACGAAAGCCATTCCGGTTTGCCATCACGGTAGAATCATCATCTGTGCCCGTTGCCAGATACCCGAAATGGGCGGGTGACAACTGAAGGCGGGCTGCCTTTTCAAAGTCGAACACATTGAGTGCCTGGTCCGGTTGTCCAATGACAGGGATATCAGCATCAAGACTTTCCAGAATCTCCTGGTACATCGTGCTGGCGGGCAGGCTGGCAGGTTTTGCTTCGTCCGCCACTATTTCCCTCATGCCTGCAGCCATCAATAACGGACTGGCAGCAAGGCAATGAAGCAGTTGTCTGCGTTTGGTGCTGAATTCGCCGGATGATGGCGTACGAGAGGCAGTGCGCCTGGTTCTTCGAGACTGTACCATTATGACGTTCGATGCATTTGAAGGGGCGATCAGGTTCAACAGCGATGTACTATACACAATGCCTATTGCCTGTCATTTTGCCCATTTTATTCTGGGCGATTTACCACATTCACAAGGATCGCCACCTGCCGGAACCTGCAGGTCACCTGCTGCTGGCCCTGGCACTGGGCGTGGGATCATTTTATCTCGGGCTGGAAATGTACACCGCGCTCGGCCACATGGGACTTCGCTACGATGCTTTTGCATTGGCGGAAAACAACAGGTTCGGGCTTTTTCTGTATTCGATCCTGGCCATTGGGCCAATCGAGGAGCTCGCTAAATTTATTCCATTCTGGTTGATCATCCTGCGACTGAGAGAATTCGATGAACCCGTTGATGGGATCATTTATGCGTCTTTTATTGGCCTGGGTTTCGCCGCAGTTGAAAATATTTACTATCTGCGTTTCTTAAGCGGAATCGAGGCATGGGGCAGGGCGTTTGTCGGTCCCGTCCTGCACATCGTTTTTGCATCAATCTGGGGTTATTACATCGGCCGGGCTTACCTGTGCAGACGCTCTTTTTTCAAAACCTGCATGTTGGCGCTGGCGTTTGCTGCTGTGCTTCACGGGATTTATGATTTTGTCGTGATTGGATGGGCGCCACGGGCACTGCCAATTGCCGCTTTAATCATTATTGCAGTGTGGATCTGGCGTCTGAAGGAAATTCGATACCTACATACTCTACCTCCCGGTCCGTGCCCGGAAGATCAACCCGGTGGTGATTAGCTAGTTGGACAGTCCCTGGCCGATGGCGTGCAGTGCATCGCTGTCACAGATCCTGATCTGTTTGCGACGCACCTCGAGAATGCCATTTTCCTTCATTCTGGAAAGGATGCGGCTGACCGTCTCAGTGGCAAGGTGCAGGTAGTTGGCGATGTCCCGGCGAGACATGGCCAGCGTGAACTCTTTGGCAGAATAGCCGCGTCGTGAATAGCGTCGTGAAAGTGATTCAAGGAAAAGGGCGAATCGCTGATCTGCGGTGTAATCGCCACTGGTGATACCCAGCTCACTGATACGCTGGCTCATGATGTCAAACAACTCATTTTGCAACGCGGGGATACTGCGTGCCAGGTCTGACAGCGAACCGAAGCAAAGTCCGCAGACAGCAGCCGTATCAAGCGCCACGCAACTTGATAGGTGGGTTCCGCTGTGAATTGCATCCAGCCCTACAATTTCACCCGGCAGATGAAAATCAAGAACCTGTTCCTCGCCTTCCTCGTTGATCAAAAAGCTTTTAAAGCATCCTGAACGTACCGCCGCAATTGTTCGAAATGAGTCCCCCGCTCTGAACAGGAGCTCGCCACCATGATAAGGACGCGAACGTTCAACGATTTCTTCAAGTTGAGTGGTCTCATGCTCGTTAAGACTACGAGGCAGGCAGAGTTCGCCGAGTGAACAGCGACTGCAGGTAATACGGACCGGCCTGGCACCGCTCTTCAGTTCAATAACTTTTGCGCCACATTCCATCGCCACATTCCAATCTTTGCTTAAGGAGCCACCATAAAACCTGAAGAAGTATACCCTTTCTATGCCCGGTTTTTTTTTCGCATGGTTGGTTCCCGGGACGAGGACGCTGGCTCTGATCCCTGTTCGTATTTGGCACTTTCCACTGCGATACCGGAAACAGCCCGCTTGCTTGTATGCCATGAGTCAGTACAGTATGTGGAAGTGGGAGTTTTAGGGGGAATATGATTATGGGCCGCACTGACAGTAAACGATTGCCGCGTCTGGTATCGAATCCTCTGTTTCTGGTTCTGTCAGCCGTACTGATTGCGGTATTAACTGCGGTCTTAAGCAAACCACCAACAGCACTGGATGAATTCACCCCCGCCGATGAGTTTTCTGCCATTCGTGCGATGGTCACTTTGGAAGAGCTCCTTGTTGAGTCGGAACCACATGTCAATGGCTCCCCACTGAATCTTCTGGTTCGTGAGCGGATTGAAGCCCGCTTTGAAGATCTGGGGTATCAACCCGAGATCCAGTCCCTGTTTCATTGCCATCCCCACTTTGGAAGTTGCGCCAATGTTGAAAACATCATTGCCGTCAAGGCAGGGTCAGAAGGGCGAGACGCGGTGTTGGTCACCGCGCACTATGACAGCAGTTGGGCCGGACCGGGTGCAGGCGATGATGGAGCGGGTACTGCGTCCATAATCGAAATGGCACGGATGGCGAACGAGTTTGGCCAGTTTCGAAACGATGTGATCTTTCTGATTACCGATGCGGAAGAGCAGGGTCTGGTTGGCGCTCATGCGTTTGCTGAGGATCACCCATTGTTCTCAAAAGTGAAAGCGGTGATCAACCTGGAGGCTCGAGGCGTGACGGGTCCCAGCATGATGTTTGAGACAGGTGACGGGAACCGGAGCATCATTCGGATCCTTTCCAAAAGCCTTGATCGGCCGGTCGCAAACTCTGTTTCGTACGAGGTTTACAAGCGCATGCCCAATGACACCGACTATTCGGTGTATCGCAACCGAGGTGTAATGGGAGTGAACTTCGCCTTCAACCAGGGCGTGGCGCTCTACCACTCAAAACTGGATGATGTGAGTCACCTCGACAGCAACAGCGTGCAGCACCAGGGAGATAATGCGTCTGCAATGCTGTTTGCGCTTGCAGACAGGGATATAGCGAAAATTCAGTCCAGGGAAGATGCCGCATACATTGATGTCTTTGGCAGGGTGTTGTGGCACTACCCAATCAGCATCGCCACTGGCGTTACCGTTGTTCTGACGGTGTTGATACTGCTTGGAATTATTCTGACCTATAAGAAGAAAATCACACCTGTCGGGGTGATTTTGGCTCTGATCGCTCAGGTCGTGGCGATTATCGTTCTCGTCGGAGGTGCCTGGTTGTTGAACTGGCCACTGGGGGAAATGGTTGAAACCAACCCGATTGAACATCCTTTTCCCGGGGTTGCACAATTCTGCGTGTTCATTGTTTGTATCGTCGCGGTATGGTTTGCGGGAAAATTATTGGCCCACCGGGTCTCGTATGGCGATGCAATGCTTGTGAGTTGGGCTGGTTTTGCAGCACTTGCCCTGGCGCTGGATTTCAACCTGCCTGCGGGCAGTTTCCTCGCACTTTTACCCATGGCGGCATTTTTCACAGGAATGTTGCTGGATACAGTTCGTTATCGCTCGCGAAATGGCTTGTTGTTTGCCAGTGTTTTTGGATTCTGGACAGCAAGTTACATTGCAGCCTACTTCTTTTTTATGCTCGGCACGATTATCTCCTTCAACTACACACATTTGATGGTTATACCGCTGGTCCTGCCGGTTTTGCTGGCCATTCCGCTGTGGTTCTCGGCTGTTTCGGATCCGATACCAGGCTGGAAACCAGGGTTTTTCCTCGCTGGGCTGGTGATAGCTGCTGCAATTTATCACCAGTTTTTGCCCGGATTTTCACAGGACAGACCACGCGGGATGAACCTGGTCTACCAGCAAAGGGCGAGTGTGGATCAGAGCTACCTTGTTCTGGAGTCTCCACGAAATGCCGTGGATCAATCCTATGCGGAAATTGCGGGTTTCGGTTTGTCAGATCTGCCTGGTACTTATTCAAGCAATGCCTTTCCACTAAACAAGGATCAGCCCACGGTTTCACGTTTTGCAACGACAACGCCATCACTCGGTCTTGCGGAGGCTGCCGTGACAGAGTTGAGCATTGGTGATGAAGTTGAAAGCACTGGATCGGCAAGGATTGTGAATTTTCTTGTTTCTGCGCCTCCCGACAGCGAGCGCCTGGTCATCGCGTTTCCCACTTCCAGTGAAATAAACAAAGCCTATGTTAATGGTGTCCTGGCCATCGATGGAAATGCCGAGACCAAGCGCAGAGTCACATCAACTTTTATTGCAATGCCATATCCGGGACCTGAAGAGATATCTGTGGAAGTTCAGTTTGAAGGCCGCTTGCCTGAGGGCTTTAACGTGTTGGCAAGAATGGCTTTCCCCGAAAGCCTTTGGGAGGAATATCGCTACACCTGGCCGGAAAATACAGAGCCAATTTTCCATGGTTTCAGGGCAGAGGTGGTCAGTGGATTTCGCCTTTCGCAAGACTAACGGCATCGTTTCATCCACGAACGGGTTATTTTTGCTCAAGTTGGGTGTTATACTCTCCACACAAGCAACTGATTTAATATAGGAAATATATTGATGCTGAAAGGATTCTGCACATTCCTGATTGTCGCGCTTCTGATTGCGACCATTCCAGATGTTGCTGCACAGGTATATCGTTGCGAGACCGCTTCAGGTGTCGTGTATGCCGATTTTCCCTGTGGTGAGGCGGCTGAAGAAATCGTCGTTGACGTCGTTGAACCTGCTGTTCAGGAAACGCCTGAAGTTGCCGATGAAAGCAGCGGGTTGGCTGGATCGGTCACTGATGATTCGATTTCCACTGATGCGGCCGCCGAGGGGGCCACCGAAGTTCCACCGCCTGTCCAGGAAGTCACAACCCTCAATGAATTCTCAAAGATGCTGGTGACGCAACGAGAAACCCAGATCAGTGAAATTGACCGGAACCTGCTTGAATTGCGGGCCCGGGTCAACTCTGAGGAGTTCAGGACCGCGGATTCAACCACGCAGGCCAGGATGATGTTGGAGATCCGGGAACTTGAGGCTTCGCGTGATTCGATCATGGAACAGTATGCGACCCTGATCGCAGAGGCACAAAGCCGGGCCGAGTAACCTCAGGAATTTTACAATCAGACAAAATTAAAGGCCCCTGATAGGGGCCTTTTTTATGCCCTCCCTGTTGGGGAGGCCAGACTTGTTGGTGGAGGCGGCGAGAATCGAACTCGCGTCCGCAAGCACTCCGCCTTTGGCTCTACATGCTTATCCGGTCTATTTATTTAGTCGTGAGCTACCCGATCGGCAGGGAAAACACACAACGAGCCTGGATAAGTTTTAGCGAGTCCACACCAGGCGTGCTTCATCGCGATCCCGTATGGGTCGACTCCAGTGATCCGCGCGTACGGGCACGCAACGGGCTGAAGGCTCTAAGGCAGGTTTTTAAGCTGCTAGTGCGTAGTTGTCATCATTGGCAACTAAAAGTTTGCAATCAGTTTTACGAGTTATTTGCAGCTCGGCATGCACCTCAGGTTTTGCTACCCGCGTCGAAACCAGGTCGCCCCCAGAAGGTCACCACGTATTGTGGTATTACTCTGACTATTTTACGCGATCACAGTTCCGCTGTCTTAACTATCTTGAATGTTTCATGATGCGTGTTTTTTTGGCGTTTCCCGAAGGCCATGGATGGCCTGAGGAAGACAACTGCCAGGAGGAAGCAGTTGCCGGCCGCTCGCAGAGCGGCTGAAAAGGATAGTTATCTACCGCGCTTCATAATGCGTTCTTGTTGGCGTTTCCAATCACGATCCTTCACAGTCTTGCGCTTATCGCGTTGCTGCTTACCCTTGGCGATTCCAATCTCCACCTTTACTTTACCCCGTGAGAAGTACATAAATGTGGGAATCAGCGTAAAGCCTTTTCGATCCACCAGTCCGATCAGACGATCGATTTCCCGACGATTCAAAAGGAGTTTTCTTGTTCGGGTCGGATCAGGATTGGTGTAGCCCGCCGTTGTGGGCAGTGGGTCGATACGGCAGCCGAACAGGTACGCTTCGTTGTCTTTCAGCAGGACATAGCTGTCCGCAAACTGCACGCGGCCCTCGCGCAGTGATTTGACCTCCCAGCCTTCAAGCACCAGGCCTGCCTCGATTCTTTCCTCGATATGAAACTCGAAACGGGCACGCTTGTTCTTGGCAATGGTTTTGCGGCTTATGTTTTCGTTGTTGCTCATTGAACCTGTTGATTTGAAGCGATCGGCTATTCTAATGATCGAAGGTGGTAATGGCTAATAGAGAAAAGCAACGGATCGCTTATGGGGCTGATATTCCGCATGTTATCCTTAGCAAGTCGCCAGTTGGCGGCTTTGTTTTGTGAGCCATCAGTCTCATCATTATGCACATCGAAAGGTCCGCCTTACTTCCATACTCTGCAAACGACATGTATCGGCTGGTGCATGACGTTGCTGCGTATCCGGCCTTCCTGAAGTGGTGCACCGACGCGGCTATTCACGAGCAGGGTGAAGACCATCAGCTGGCCAGTCTATCGGTGAGGGTGGGTGGCCTGACACAGCAGTTTACGACCCGAAACAGGCTGGTTCCCGGAGAGCTACTGACATTGTCACTGGTTGAGGGACCGTTCAAACGGCTTTCCGGGGAATGGCGGTTCGAGCCGCTGGGAGACGCCGGAAGCAAGGTTCAGCTCGACCTGACCTTTGAATTCTCCAATTCTTTTTTATCATCAACTTTCCGACGCGGGTTTGCGCGCATCACCGAGAAAATGGTCGGAGAGTTTGCTAGCAGGGCCGAGGTGATCTATGGCTGAGCCGATCATAGTTGAAGTGGTTTATGCAACGCCCGAAAAGCAAAAGATCATCGCCCTGCAGGTTGCGGCAGGCACCACGGCCATCCAGGCAATTGAACAATCAGGAATTCATCAGGAATTTCCTGGCATGCAGCTGGACGAAAAAGCGCTGGGGATTTTCAGTCGCAAAATTGCATCCGACACAGTTTTGAGTGCCGGAGATCGGGTTGAGATATACAGGCCGTTGATTGCCGACCCGAAGGAAGTTCGGCGACAGCGTGCAGAGCAACAGGGAAAGTAAAGCCGGATAATTGGTCAGGGGCAAACTTGCCTGAAACTCAAAAGTCGTCTTGCGTACCCTGGTCAAGGACATCCTGGGCTTTTTCGAATTCTTCCATCTGGTCTTTTTCTTCAGGATCGATCAGATCAAGTTCTTCATCACTTTCTTCTTCGTCCTCGTCAATCACGAAAGAAGCGGTGTCCTGGATGGCGCCATCGGCGCCAACAATCTCGGCTAATGCGTCGTTCTCAAACTCGAGGGTAACCGTACGCTGGATCATGGGTTCTCCGCGGCGGCTGAAGGTCTGAATGTAATCCCAACGGTCCTGGTTGAAAGGGTCCCGCACTGATGGGGTGCCCAGCACAAACAAAACCTGGCGACGATTCATGCCGATGTACAGCTCATCAAGGTCTTCCTGCTCAAGTGCATTGCCCTGCTGGACGTTCTGTTTGTAGATCAGGTTGCAGGCGCTAAGGCTGAACAGTGCAAAGAATAATATTGTGATAAGTCGAATGGTCATATTTCCTGGCTTGAGTGGCATGCCGTGCGAGGCGCAATGATACAATATTCACGTGCAAACGAAAGACCTGAAAGAAGCTGGCCTCAAGATAACGCATCCGCGAAAGCGAATTCTGAACATTCTTGAGGACAACGTTACCAAACACATGACCGCTGATGATATCTATCGTTCACTGGTGAGTGAAGGAGAGGATATCGGTCTGGCGACGGTTTACCGTGTGCTCAATCAGTTTGAAACGGCCGGTATTGCCGTCAAACATAATTTTGAAGGTGGCCAGGCCTATTACGAACTCGACGAGGGGAGTCATCACGATCACATGGTTGATGTCGACTCCGGTGAGGTTTTCGAATTTGTTAATGAGCAGATTGAAAAGCTGCAACATGAAATTGCGGCGGAATACGGCTATGAAATCGTGGATCACAGCCTGGTTCTTTACGTACGCAAGAACAAGTAGGATCGGCTTCCTTGCCGCGAAAACCAGCTAAGCAGCCGAATTTTCTATCAACTCACGAGCATGCGCCAGGCTGTTGTCTGAAACCTTTCCGGAAAGCATTCTCGCAATTTCTTCTTCTCGTGCCACGGTTGCCAGTGGCGTTGCATTGACTGTGACTGCATCGTTTTTCGAGGACTTGGTGATTTTTACCTGCTGATGTGCACAGGCAGCTACCTGCGCGAGGTGTGTCACACACAGAGTCTGTGCCGCATCTGCAACGGTGCGCAGCAATTGCCCGACTGCGTTGGCAGCATCGCCACCGACTCCCGCATCCACTTCGTCAAAAACCTGGACAGGCATGATTTTGTTTTCCGTGTCTGAATCGCGTCTTGATGTGTGTCGCGCCACCTTGATGGCCAGGCTGATCCGTGAAAGCTCCCCACCTGAGGCGACTTTTGAAAGCGGTCCTGCTGGCACACCGGCAGTGCCACTGACCAGCAGAGAAAGTTTGTCGCTGCCGCGGTCCGAAGGTGCGCTTTCAGCTTGATGTTCCACATTGATTTTGAAACACCCGCCCTCCATCGCCAGCCCCTGCATGGCGGAAGTGATTGTCTCGCCCAGCTCATTAGCTCGTTTTGCCCTGGCTTTATGCAGTTTCTTAGCGGACAGATGGTAACTCTTGAGGGTTTCAGATTCTGCCAGCGTGCACTCTTCAAGTCTTGATTCCAGGGAACGTGAATTTTCGATTCGCTCGGCCAGGGCGTCTATGGCATTTGGAAGTTCCTCCAGTTCGACACGATGTTTTCGCGCCAGGTCATGGAGCTGGCTGAGCTGACCCTCGACCATTTGCAGGCGCTGAGGGCTCAGATCCACTTTCGAAGCAATTCTCTGTAAATTCTGACGCGCCTCGTCGCAGTTAATGGCCGCTTCCTTCAACATTCGAACCGACTCTTCGATCCGATCATCAGCTTCCAGAGCTGGCTTCAGTGTTGTGATCACCCGGTTGATCTGATCAACAATGCCTTCTGTGCCCGCCTCGGAGGGGCCTTCTGCCAGTTCCTGGTCGGCAGATTCAAGTGCAGTCATGAATTCCGAACCGCGCGTCAGTCGTCGGTGTTCATTCTCCAGTTCCCGAATTTCATCTGCAGGGAGTGCATTGGATTCGAGCTCTTCCAACTGGTGGGAAAGCAATTCAATCTCTGCGGGGTCCAACACTGCGGTCTGGCGAAGGCGTTCCAGTTCGGAGCAGGCGGAGCTCCATTTGCGGTAATCACCTGATACCTGCTTCAGCAGGTCCTGGTATTCACTCTCAGTGTCCAGCAGCCGATATCGCTCAGGCGTCTGGTTGAGGCGAATGTGCTCATTCTGACCATGAATTTCAATCAGCAAGGCGCCAAGATCCTGGAGTTGGTTGAGGGTAACCGGCGTGCCGTTAATCCAGGCTCTTGATCGTCCACTGCGGGAAATCACCCTCCGCAGCAGGCAACTCGTGCCGTCATCCATCTCTGCCACCCGCAGCCATTCCACCGCTGGATGGCCCTGGGGTAGCTCGAACTCCGCTGATAACTGCGCCTTGTCTGCACCCTGGCGAATCAGATCCGTATCCGCGCGATTTCCGCTCAAAAGCCCCAGCGCATCGACAATCAGCGATTTGCCAGCACCCGTTTCGCCAGTAATTGCAGTAAACCCATGGACGAATTCAAGTTCCTCCTGAGGGACAATTGCGAAATCACGGATTGATATATTTTGCAGCATTGACAGCAAACGGCCCGATAAAACCCGAATGGTTCCTGACAAGAATGAATGGATGCTCACGCTAGCACGCGAACGCGGGACTCGCAATCCAGATAAATACTGATATCCGTGGGCTTTCTGCTTGAATGTAAGCGCCACATCCCCATATTTCCCGCCAGTGCAATTGGCAGGATTAACAAGGTGAGAAAACACAAGAAAGCTCAAAACGATGCAGGAGTCGAGCCTGCTCGGGAACATGAGTCTCGCGAAACCGGGCACGATATTGACGCTGGCACGGAAGGCGAGAATGAGGCGTCTGCGCAACGAAATGTCGATGATGAGGCAGGTGAACCTTCCGATGCGTTGAGTGAAGCCCTTACGGAACTTGATCGGCATCGTGAAGCCATGCTGCGTATGCAGGCCGAGATGGATAACCTGCGAAAGCGTATGGCTCGCGAAACTGAAAAGTCGAGAAAGTTTGCGCTTGAACGCGTCATGAAAGACCTGCTCCAGGTTCGTGACGGGCTTGAGCGTGGGCTCGATATCGACGACGAATCAGTCACCACCGAGGGTTTAAGGGAAGGCCAGGCGCTGACACTGAAAATGCTTGCGAAGGTGATGCAGGATCATGGTCTGGAAGTGGTTGACCCTAAGGGTGAAAGTTTCAATCCGGAGCTTCATGAAGCCATGACACTGGCGCCTTCAGCAGATCACGATGAAAACACCGTGATCGAAGTGTTGCAGAAGGGATTCAGATTACATGATCGCCTGATTCGACCCGCCATGGTCGTCGTCTCACGAAAGCCTGACTGACCGGATTGTTCTTTCGTTTGGGTGTCCGTTGAAATCAGCACGCTAAACCCCATTTTTGAGACATCTGGCGGATCGGGGCACAAGCCCTGACCGAAGCCACGTAAAACAGAATTTTGTATTTTTGGGAGAAATTAGACTATGGGCAAGATCATAGGCATTGACCTGGGAACCACCAACTCATGCGTAGCTGTGATGGAAGGTGGACAGCCTAAGGTAATTGAAAATTCAGAGGGTGATCGCACAACGCCTTCGATCGTCGCCTTTGCCAAGGACGACGAAGTGCTGGTTGGCCAGCCTGCCAAGCGACAGGCAGTCACCAATCCGTCCAACACCCTGTTCGCGATCAAGCGACTGATTGGACGTAAATACTCCGAGGATGTGGTTCAGAAGGATCGCGACCTTGTGCCGTATACCATTGTCAAAGCCGAGAACGGTGATGCATGGGTTGAAGCGGACGGAAAGAAAATGGCACCGCCGGAAGTATCGGCTCGTGTGCTGATGAAGATGAAAAAGACGGCCGAGGATTATCTTGGCGAAGAGATCACCGATGCGGTCATTACCGTACCGGCGTATTTCAATGACTCTCAGCGTCAGGCCACCAAGGATGCCGGAAAAATTGCCGGACTGAACGTCAAGCGCATCATCAATGAGCCCACAGCGGCTGCCCTTGCATATGGTATGGACAAAAAGGGCGGCGATCGCAAGATCGCGGTTTATGACCTGGGTGGCGGAACCTTTGACGTTTCAATCATCGAGATTGCCGAAGTGGATGGTGAGCATCAGTTCGAGGTGCTTTCAACCAACGGCGACACCTTCCTGGGTGGTGAAGATTTCGACAATCGCATTATGGACTACCTTGTCGAAGAATTTAAGAAAGACCAGGGATTTGACCTGCGCAATGATCCGCTGGCCCTGCAACGTCTGAAAGAAGGTGCCGAGCGCGCCAAGATCGAGTTGTCATCCGGACAGCAGACAGAAGTTAACCTGCCATATGTGACTGCAGATGCCAGTGGGCCAAAGCATCTTAATATCAAGCTGACAAGAGCCAAGCTCGAGTCGCTGGTTGAAGATCTGGTCAAGCGCACCGTCGGGCCATGCAGGACAGCCCTGGATGATGCCGGGCTTAAAGTTTCTGACATTTCTGATGTCATCCTGGTGGGTGGACAGACACGCATGCCGATGGTGCAGACGACCGTTGCCGAGTTTTTTGGCAAGGAAGCCCGTCGCGATGTTAATCCTGATGAAGCGGTGGCGATTGGTGCTGCCATCCAGGGTGGCGTTTTGGGCGGCGACGTGAAAGACGTGCTGCTTCTCGATGTCACGCCGCTGTCACTGGGCATCGAGACACTTGGTGGTGTCATGACCAAGCTGATTGAAAAGAACACTACCATCCCGACGAAGGCCTCGCAGGTGTTTTCAACTGCAGAAGACAACCAGACCGCGGTGACCGTGCATGTGTTGCAGGGTGAGCGCGAAATGGCTGCTGCCAACAAGTCTCTGGCACGGTTTGACCTGGCAGGGATTGCGCCGGCCATGCGTGGTATGCCTCAGATCGAGGTGACCTTTGACATCGATGCCAATGGCATCATGCACGTTGGCGCCACGGACAAGGCAACCGGCAAGGAACAGAAGATTGAAATCAAGGCTGGCTCCGGTTTGTCTGAAGAAGAAATCGACAAGATGGTGCAGGACGCGGAAGCTCATGCCGAGGAAGACAAGAAGTTCCACGAACTGGTCACGGCGCGCAATAACGCTGACGCCATGGTTCACGCCACGCGTTCGAGTCTCAAGGAACTGGGCGACAACATCAGCGATGAGGACAAGTCATCCATCGAGTCGGCCATCGAAGGTGTTGAAGAGACCATGAAAGGCGATGACAAGGATGCCATTGAAAGTTCTGTCAACAAGCTGACTGAGGCGGCCCAGGTGATTTACCAGCAGGCCCAGGCAGCAGCCCAGGCTGAAGCAGAGTCTGCAGACGGTTCATCAGAAGGTGAGGCAGCAGAATCCGGTGAAGCTGATGATGTTGTCGATGCTGAATTTGAAGAAGTCGACGAAGACAAGAAGAAGGACTGAAGTCGACTAGATGGCTAAGCGCGATTTCTATGAAGTCCTTGGTGTTGATCGGGGAGCCAGCGACGATGAGCTGAAAAAAGCTTATCGTCGTTTGGCGATGAAGTGTCATCCGGACAGAAATCCGGATGATGCTTCGGCCCAGGATCGTTTCAAGGAAGCCAAGGAAGCATACGAAGTTCTCAAGGATCCCAAGAAACGGGCAGCTTACGATCAGTTCGGACATGCTGCAGTTGGTGGTTCTGCCGGAGGCGGCGGGCCCCAGGGCTTCCAGGGCGACGTCGGCGACATTTTTGGAGATATATTCGGTGACATATTTGGCGGCGGATCTGCACGTCGTGCACATGCACGACAACGCGGTTCTGATCTGCGCTATGCAATCGAACTGGATCTCGAGGACGCCGTCGCAGGCACGGAAAGGGAAATTCGTGTTCCAACTCTGGGCCAGTGCAAAACCTGCAAGGGCAGCGGGGCCCGAGATGGCAATAAAGAGACCTGTTCAACCTGCGGCGGAGCCGGCCAGGTGCGAATGCAGCAGGGCATTTTTTCCGTGCAGCAAACCTGCCCGACATGCCAGGGCAACGGCCAGCAAATCAAGAATCCCTGCACTGATTGCCAGGGCCAGGGTCGTGTACGGGAAACCCGAACGCTCTCAGTCAAGATTCCAGCGGGTGTCGACACTGGTGACAGGATTCGACTGGCAGGTGAGGGTGAAGCCGGCGCGAATGCCTCACAGCCCGGTGATCTCTACGTTGAAGTTCGTGTTCGTCCACATCCGATTTTTGAACGTGATGGCGATGATCTCTATTGTGAAGTACCCATCGCGTTCACGACCGCTGCCATTGGAGGTCAACTGGAAATTCCAACACTGAGTGGCCAGGTGAAACTCAAGATCCCGACGGAGACACAGTCCGGTCGACTGTTCCGCTTGAAAGGAAAAGGGGTACGCTCGGTGCGAAGTAATCGACAGGGTGACCTGATGTGCCGCGTCCAGGTGGAAACGCCGGTCAAGTTGTCGTCAAAACAAAAAGATTTGCTTAAGAATTTCGAAAAATCTGTTGCCTCAAATGGTGACAAGCACAATCCTCGTGCCTCACGGTGGATGGATAGCGTGCGCAATTTCTTCTCGCGCGCCACTTCCTAGTTCGCACCATGATTCATACCCTGATATTCGGCGCCGGTCGCATGGCGCGATCAATGCTGTCGCTTGTCAGCGAGTTTCCGGCGATTAAACCGATTGCCATCGTTTCACCCGTCGCACCTGACTGGAAAAATACGGAAACAGTTGTGCCATTCTTCACATCGCTTGAAGCGGCCCATGCTGCGCTTGAGTCGAAGCCGGACCTTGTGATTGATTTCTCACTGAACTCGGGCACACCCATTGCAGCCAAATGGTGTGCTGATCATGGTGTTGCGCTTCTCAGCGGGGTCACCGGTATCGACAAGGCCACTGACGAGTTGCTCGATCAGGCAGCCGGGAAAGCACCCGTTTTGTGGGCGCCCAACCTGAGTTTTGGCGTTAACCTGCTGGCGGGATTATTGCGCCAGGCCGCTCCCCTGGTTGGCAGTGAAACCGGAATCGTGATTGAAGAAACGCATCATGCGGGAAAAAAAGATGCACCATCGGGCACTGCATTGCATCTGGCGAAGCAGTTCAGCGATGACAATGAGATCAGTTTCGTTTCTCATCGCGAAGGGGATGTTGTTGGCGTTCATGAGGTGAGGCTGTCGTTTCAGGATGAATCCCTGACTTTCAGACATCGGGCAGGTCAACGAAGGCTTTTCGCACGCGGAGCGTTGCAGGCCGGGCAATGGCTGGTCACCCAAAAACCGGGAAGATATTCTGCCTCGGACTGGATTTCGAGTGTGATCGAAGAACGTGACAGGGGTGCAAATGGACAGGCCTGAGTTGCTTGCAGTAGAATCCAGTCGCTCAGGTAGAAGTATCTTCCGGAATCGGAAGATTTCAGACGGGAAGCGCCGGAGCGGCATTCCCGTTTTTTGTGTCTGGAGAAGCTGACTTGCACCAACGCAACACCCCATCCGAAGACAATGAAACGCCAGCAATCCTGGCACTGGAAGACGGGACCGTGTTCCACGGACGCGCGATAGGCGCGATTGGAACCACAGTGGGGGAGGTGGTGTTCAACACCGCCATGACCGGCTACCAGGAAATCCTGACTGATCCCTCCTATGCCCGGCAGCTGATCACACTGACTTACCCTCACATTGGAAACACCGGAGTCAACTCAATCGATGAGGAGGCAGCAGAACCATTTGCTGCGGGACTGATTGTTCGCGATTGCCCGGCTGTTCACAGTAACTGGCGAGCTGAAGAAAGCCTGCCCGAGTATCTCCTGCGAAAAGGCGTGGTGGCCATCGCTGATATTGATACACGCAGGCTGACTCGTATCCTGCGGGACAAGGGCGCATGTGGTGGCGCCATCGTGGCCGGGGAAGAAGCTCAGGGTAATGAAGGTGAAACCCTCGCCATTGATGCTGCAAAGTCGTTTCCCGGAATGAAGGGTCTCGATCTTGCCTCAAAGGTAAGCACCACCGAACCTTACGAATGGAGCCAGGGTCAGTGGAGCCTCGATGATGTTGAGTGGCAACAGGTGAATCCGGAAAAGCATGTGGTTGCCTACGATTTCGGCGTCAAGCGAAACATACTTCGCTTACTGGCCGAACGGGGATGCAAAATTACGGTTGTTCCGGCAGCAACAAAAGCCAGCGAGGTATTGGCGCTTTCACCTGATGGAGTGTTTCTTTCCAACGGTCCCGGGGATCCTGAGCCCTGTGAATATGCAATTGAGGCCATTCGGGAATTTCTGAAGACAAAGATTCCGATATTTGGAATATGTCTTGGACACCAGCTGTTGTCACTTGCCGCTGGTGCCGACACCATCAAGATGAAGTTTGGTCATCATGGTGCCAATCACCCGGTGCAGGATCTTGCGTCAGGTCGCGTCATGATCACCAGTCAAAACCATGGCTTCGCCGTTAATGAGGAAAGTCTTCCGGATCATGTGATTGCAACTCACCGGTCGCTGTTTGATGGTTCATTGCAGGGAATCAGGATTGAAGGTGCTAATGCTTTCGGATTCCAGGGGCATCCTGAAGCAAGCCCCGGGCCGCACGATATTGACGGTCTGTTCGATCAGTTCATTGATCTGATGGAAGGTGCGGGTACATCAGCCAATGTCACGGTACTGAAGAATAAGCAGAAGAAGGCCGTTTAATGCCAAAAAGAGCAGACATCAAGAGCATCCTGATTATCGGTGCCGGTCCGATTGTGATTGGACAGGCATGCGAATTTGATTACTCGGGCGCGCAAGCCTGCAAGGCCCTTCGAGAAGAGGGTTTCAGGGTCATCCTGGTGAACTCCAATCCGGCCACCATCATGACCGACCCGGAAATCGCCGATGCCATCTATATCGAACCGATCGACTGGCAAACCCTCGCCCGGATTATTGCCAGCGAAAAGCCGGACGCCATTCTTCCTACCATGGGCGGCCAGACTGGTCTGAACTGTGCGCTCGATCTCGCGCGCGAAGGTGTTCTTGAAGAGCACGGCGTTGAGATGATCGGCGCCAGTCGTGAGGCCATCGACATGGCGGAGGATCGCGAACAGTTTCGTGACGCCATGGTCGAAATTGGCCTTGATGTGCCCGGCGCTGTGATCGCTCACAGCATGGAAGAAGCGTTTCAACTCCAGGAACAAGTCGGTTACCCCACCATCATTCGACCCTCTTTTACCATGGGTGGGTCCGGCGGAGGGATCGCATACAACCGCGAAGAATTTAAAGACATCGTCAGCCGTGGGCTTGAGCTTTCACCGACCACCGAGGTGTTGCTTGAAGAATCCGTGCTCGGCTGGAAAGAGTTCGAGATGGAAGTGGTTCGGGATTGTGATGACAATTGCATCATCGTTTGTGCAATCGAGAATCTTGATGCAATGGGAATCCACACAGGTGACTCGATCACAGTGGCGCCAGCGCAAACCCTGACCGACAAGGAATACCAGCGCCTGCGGGACTACTCAATTGATGTTTTGAGGAAGATCGGCGTGGATACCGGTGGCTCAAATGTCCAGTTCGCAGTCAATCCAAAGAATGGCCGGGTTGTCATCATCGAGATGAATCCCCGCGTGTCACGATCATCGGCGCTGGCATCAAAAGCCACAGGGTTTCCGATTGCAAAAGTGGCGGCCAAGCTGGCGGTTGGTTACACGCTGGATGAATTGCGCAACGAGATCACTGATGGCGCTACGCCTGCCTCGTTTGAGCCCAGCATTGATTACGTCGTTACAAAGATCCCGCGATTCGCATTTGAAAAATTTGCTGCTGCTGATGCGGTACTGACCACACAAATGAAGTCGGTCGGCGAAGCCATGGCCATTGGTCGCAGTTTCCAGGAGTCATTCCAGAAAGCGCTTCGAAGCCTGGAAACCGGACGTGACGGACTCAACGAAGTGCTGAATGAGAGTCTGGATGGTGAGGGCATCGAGCACGATGCTGAAGGTCGCAGAACGTTCCTGCTAAAGGAGTTGAGGGAGGCAAGCGCTGAACGAATCCTGTTTGTCGCTGATGCTTTTCGGGAAGGCATCAGTGGAGAGAAAATCCAGCAAATCACCGGAATCGATCCCTGGTTCCTTGCCCAGATTGAAGACCTTGTGGTGAGTGAAGATCGCATCCGTGGATTGAAACCAGAATCCCTGCAAAAACAACAGTTATTCAACCTGAAGCGCAAAGGCTTTTCAGACAGCCGCATTGCCAGTCTGCTGGGTGTAGATGAAGACGAGGTTCGGGAAAGACGGCACGCCCTTGGAATCCACCCGGTTTACAAACGCGTGGACACCTGTGCTGCCGAGTTCGCAACCACAACGGCCTACATGTACTCAACTTACGAGGAAGAGTGCGAATCCGAACCGGATGACAGCAAGAAGATCATGGTTCTGGGTGGTGGTCCTAACAGAATCGGGCAGGGTATCGAATTTGATTACTGCTGTGTCCACGCAGCGCTTGCCCTGCGTGAAGACGGCTACCAGACCATCATGGTCAACTGTAATCCCGAGACGGTCTCGACCGACTACGACACGTCTGACAGGTTGTATTTTGAGCCACTGACACTCGAAGACGTCCTCGAAATCGTTAAAAAGGAAAAGCCGAGCGGCGTGATCGTTCAGTTTGGCGGACAAACGCCCCTGAAACTGGCCAGGGCACTTGAGGCTGCAGGTGTCCCCATTATCGGAACAACGCCGGATGCAATTGATCGTGCAGAGGACCGTGAACGCTTCCAGGGCATGCTCAAAAAAATTGGTTTGAAACAGCCACCCAACCGGACCGCTTCCAGTATTGATGAAGCGGTAGCCGGTGCTGAACAAATTGGCTATCCCATCGTTGTCAGGCCATCCTACGTGCTTGGTGGCCGTGCCATGGATATTGTGCACGGCGAAGATGAATTGCGGGGCTACATGAACGAGGCGGTCCAGGTCTCCAATGATTCGCCGGTTTTGCTGGACCGGTTCCTGGATCATGCCAAGGAAATCGATGTAGACGCCATCTGTGATGGTGAAACGGTCCTGATTGGCGGGATCATGGAACATATTGAACAGGCCGGAGTTCATTCCGGGGATTCAGCCTGCACCATTCCACCGTATTCGCTGTTGCCAGCCGTACAGGACGAAATACGGCGTCAGATGAAGCTGATGGCGCTCGAACTCGGTGTGGTGGGGCTGATGAATACACAGTTTGCCGTGCGCGGTACCGATATCTACGTGCTCGAAGTCAATCCACGCGCATCCCGCACGGTCCCATTTGTATCAAAAGCAACCGGTGTTCCTCTTGCCGGTGTGGCTGCGAAGGTAATGGCGGGTAAATCACTTAAAATACAAGGGTATACAAAAGAAATATTACCTAACTTCTATTCAATTAAGGAGCCGGTGTTCCCCTTTATCAAGTTCCAGGGTGTCGACCCGATTCTCGGTCCTGAGATGAGGTCAACCGGCGAAGTGATGGGTATTGCCTGGAGTTTTGGTGGTGCAAGGGCCAAATCCATGAGAGCGGCCGGAAAAAGCCTTCCTGCCGTGGGCAAGGCATTCCTGAGCGTCAGGGATAATGACAAAATGGAACTGGTACCCATTGCGAGAGAATTGATTGGTCGCGGATTCGAACTGGTGGCGACCCACGGTACCGCTGATTTTCTCACCGGTAGAGGCATTGCCTGCGAGCACATCAACAAGGTCGTCGAGGGCAGGCCGCATATCATTGACCTGCTCAAGAACGACGAAATCCGGTTTATCGTGAACACCACGGAGGGGCAAACGGCAATTCGGGATTCGTACTCTATACGCAGGGAAGCCTTACAGCGTAATATTAGCTATTCGACCACCATTGCCGGCGGCTTCGCAACGCTGCGAGCCCTGGATCATGAGAATGATTTTGCCGTACACAGCCTGCAGCAGCTTCATCGTGGTCTTGATCTTTAGTCCATAAGTAACTCTCAGAACACGGATAGATACATGAGAACACCATTGACACAAAGCGGTGCTGACCGTCTTCGCGAGGAACTGGCGCGCCTTAAGAAAGTAGATCGCCCAAAAGTCATTGAGGCCATTGCTGAAGCCCGCGCACACGGCGACCTCAAGGAAAACGCCGAATATCACGCCGCACGTGAACAACAGGGATTTATCGAAGGTAGAATTCAGCGCCTGGAAACAAACCTTGCTGGCGCCCAGATTATCGATGTCTCAAAAGTGCACGCCAACGACAAGGTGGTGTTTGGTGCCACCGTGACGGTCATCAACATAGACAATGATAAAGAGACCACCTACCAGATCGTTGGTGATCTTGAGGCAGACATCAATGAAAACAGGATCGCCGTCAGCTCACCGATTGCACGGGCCCTGATTGGACGCAGTGAGGAAGATGAAGTCGTTGTACAGACGCCTGGTGGTGAACAGGAATACGAGATCATCAAAGTCGCTTACATTTGAAGCCTCTTTCCCCGGAACAGGTCATCCGGCGCCCATTGGCAGGGGACGCTGACCAGCTTCCTGAAACCATTCACCCGGTACTTCGAAGAGTATTCCTTGCCCGTGGCGTCTCCTCCGAAGCAGACATCACGCTGACGCTGGCCCGTATGTTGTCGCCCGAAGGATTGGGTGATGTGGACCGTGCTGCACGACGATTGGCAAGCGCTGTTACAAACAACGAAAAGATCCTGATCGTGGGTGATTTCGATGCTGACGGCGCTACCGGTAGTGCACTGGCTGTTCGTGCACTGACAGCAATGGGCGCACAACGGGTTGATTTTCGCGTTCCCAATCGTTTTGAATTCGGCTACGGACTGACCGTCCCGCTGGTCGACACCCTGGCTGATGATCCACCTGACCTGATCGTAACCGTTGACTCCGGCGTCAGCAGCATTGCAGGCGTCGACCGCGCTGCAGAGCTCGGTTGCGAGGTGATCGTCACCGATCACCACCTTCCTGGTGAGACGTTGCCTGCAGCAACAGCCATTGTTAATCCGAACCTGCATGATGATGAATTTCCCAGCAAGGCACTCGCCGGGGTGGGCGTCGTGTTCTACCTGCTGGGAATGGTGCGCAGGGAACTTGATTCACAGGATTGGTTTGGTACCAACACTCAAATGCCACAGATGTCGCAATGGCTGGACCTGGTTGCGCTTGGAACCGTGGCTGATCTGGTGCCGCTGGATCACAACAATCGAATCCTGGTGCGCAATGGAATTGAACGAATCAGGCGCGGATTGGCAAGCCCGGGTGTCATGGCTCTCCTGCGTGTCGCTGATCGGGATTATCGCCATGTCAAAGCATCAGACCTCGGGTTTGCCGTGGGGCCACGACTTAATGCAGCAGGTCGGCTTGAAGATATGTCAGTTGGAATTCGCTGCCTGATTTCGAACGACCGAAACGAGGCTATGGAACTGGCAGGTCAGCTTGATTCACTCAATCGGCAACGTCGTGACCTGCAGGAGGATATGCAGCGCGAAGCAATGCAGACCGTCCAGGAGCTCCTGGAGAAGCTTGAAGGCGAGTCTCTGCCTTCAGCACTGACACTGTTTGATGAGGGCTGGCACCAGGGAGTGGTTGGCCTGGTGGCATCACGGATAAAAGATACGATTCACAGGCCGGTTGTTGCCTTTGCGCCTGAATCTGCCGGCTCAAATATCATCAAGGGTTCGGCGCGTTCAATACGCGGATTGCACATACGGGATGCTTTGGCGGTCGTTGATGCGCTCAATCCAGGTCTGATGATGGCTTTTGGCGGCCACGCGATGGCTGCGGGCCTGACCATGGATCGAAAGAGTCTGGAGGTATTTACCAGTGCATTTGAAAAAGCCATCTCCGATCAACTGGATGGTGCCGAGCCTGTTAACGAAGTTCGGACTGATGGCGAACTTGGGCATCGTGAACTTAACCTGGAACTGGCTCTGAGCCTGGAACAGTCCGGCCCATGGGGCCAACGGTATCCCGAACCTCTGTTCGACGGCTATTTTGAGGTGGTTGACCAGAGGATCGTTGGCGAAAAGCATTTGAAGATGTCTCTTCGGGCAATTGACGGTAACCAGGCAATGGACGCGATTGCATTTAATCAGCTACCAGAAGATCTGGAGCGTGCAGCCGGCGGATCAGGCTCCCAAACGGTTCGTATGCTTTACCGTCTGGATGTCAATCGCTGGCAGGGCAGGGAGCGTTGCCAGCTTCTGATTGAGCATTTCGTTTCCGGTTAAAAAAAACGCCCCGGATCAGAATCGCGGGGCGTTATGTGCAGAAAAATCGACTACTGATCTGAGTCGGACATCGACAAATCGCTCCGGTGACGGTAGATGGTGTAATCAGAACCATCGGTGGCATCGGTAAAGCGCTGAAAAATCCCGGCGGCAGCCTCTTCTGATCCCAAATGCTGGCTCAGGAACTGGAAGAAATCCGGATCCGGTGTCGCCATGCTGGCAAAGTTTTCGTGCGGGACGGCCAGGTTGACAGTGTTTGCTCCATCAACAGAACTGGTCCATGCCCAGTGATGACCCGCTTGTGCCCAACCCTCGTTAAGTGCAATCTGGCTGAGTTCAGCCTTGACCGCTTCAAACTGCGCCGAGTGTCCGGTCTTGATTTGATAACTGGTGACGCCAACGAAATTGATTTCGGAACCATCATCGGGCCAGTTACTGTTGGCAAAATCAAGCGTTGAATAGTGATGCCCGTAGCTGCTGACATGGGGGTGTACATATTCTCCCCAGTCTGCATTAACCTCGGGATTTTCCTCGCCCCATGTTTCATAGGCATCCTTTTCGGCCCATGCAAAGCAGCAGGCCCTGATCATGTAGGTCGACATGCTGTTACCGGTTTCCTGAACGTAGACATGCCATTCAAACGGATCGTTGTGTTTCTTTCGAACGTCGACGTGAGCTTTGAAAGCCTCCTCAAAAGCAGGCTGCGAGGCCATATCAACATTCACAATCCAGGCTTCCGCCACGTTACCCTCGGGACCTTCCTGGGCCATGGTTGGGTAACTGCTTGCGAGCAGGATTGCCGCCAGGAACATTGTCAGACGAATCATAAAATCTCCCTCCAAATAATTGATGAGTCGATGATTATTTACAGACCTTTTGCTCAAGTCGGTCCCAAACGCTTTTAGTATAGTTGGTCTGATGTAAAATGCTCGGCTTCGCGTCGTGTCATGGCATGCCTGTCGTCTGGGGCTCAGAGCTATCCGGATGGCCCAGGACAAGACGCAGTCCGCACGAAATGAATTGAAGAAATCAGGAGACAGACCATTGGAAACCGGCTCACAGAAAAGCCTGCTGGAAGACCTGACGCGCAGAGTCGATGCGCTCAGGGGGTATCTTTGACCACCCGGCAAAGAAAGAACGCCTCGAGGAAGTCAACCGTGAGCTGGAAAACCCTGATGTCTGGAGTGACCAGGAAAAGGCCCAGTCCCTTGGGCGAGAGCGGGCCAGTCTTGAGCGAATCGTCGGTGGTCTGGAGAGCCTGACAGAGCGACTCAATGATGCGCAGGAAATGCTTGAGCTTGTCATCGAAGAAAATGATGAAGAAATGCTCGTTTCTGTTGAAGCTGACCTGGATGGTATGCGAAAGCAGGTCGAGGATCTTGAATTCCAGAGAATGTTTGCCGGTGAAATGGACGGCAGGCCCTGTTACCTGGATATCCAGGCCGGTTCTGGCGGCACCGAGGCGCAGGACTGGGCGGAGATGCTTTTAAGGATGTATCTGCGTTGGGCAGAACGTCGTGGCTGGAAAGCCGACCTGGTTGAAGTCTCGGCTGGTGATGTCGCTGGCATCAAAAGCGCAACCATCCATATCGAGGGTGATTATGCTTACGGCTGGTGCCGCACGGAAACCGGTGTCCACCGCCTGGTGCGCAAGTCTCCCTTTGATTCCGGAAACCGTCGTCACACTTCATTTGCTGCAGTTTTTGCATCCCCGGAAATCGATGACAACATCGAGATCGATATCAACCCGGCTGATCTGAGAATTGATGTCTACCGTGCTTCCGGTGCGGGTGGTCAGCATGTGAACACTACCGATTCAGCGGTTCGAATCACACATGAACCCACAGGAATCGTGGTTCAATGTCAGAATGACCGGTCTCAGCACAAGAACAGGGACCAGGCGATGAAACAGCTTCGTGCGCGCCTATACGAGCACGAGCTTTCCAGGCGCAGTGAAGAGCAGCAAGCGCTGGAGGAAACCAAGTCAGACATTGGCTGGGGCAGCCAGATTCGTTCATATGTTCTGGACCAGTCACGGATCAAGGACCTTCGAACCAACATTGAAATCGGAAATACCCAGGGGGTGCTCGATGGAGATCTTGACCCCTTTGTGGAAGCATCTTTGAAGCAGGGCTTGTAGAAGCACGGATGCCCGGAAGCATGGTTTCGTAACAGGATAAAACATTGGAAGACAACAACCAAAAAGCCTCCTCGCAGGAGAGTCATTCAGAAAATCCGGCTGCAGATGAAGGCAGGCTGATTGCCGAGCGTCGTGCCAAACTTTCGGAGTTGCGCAAAACCGGGCAGGCCTTTCCCAATGATTTTCGGGTCAATGTCACGGCAGGCGGGTTGCAACACCGATTCAGGGATGACGACAAAGAATCGCTGGAATCGGTTGATGAAGAATTTGCAGTGGCCGGACGAATGATGGCCAAGCGCGTGATGGGGAAAATCGCATTCGTGCGTCTCCAGGATCATGACGAATCGGTGCAATTGATGGTCCAGCGCGACAATCTTCCCGAGGGTGTTTTTGCCGCTTTCAAACACTGGGATGTGGGCGACATCGTGGGCGGCCGTGGAAGAATTACACGCACCAACAAGGGTGAACTTTCGGTCAGGCTGACCGAGCTGAGGCTGCTGTCCAAGTCACTGCGCCCAATGCCCGAAAAATGGCACGGGCTGACCGATACCGAGCAAAGATATCGCCAGCGCTATGTGGACCTGATTGTGAACGACGATTCAAGGAAGGTTTTCCTTGCGCGCTCCAGGATTATCTCTTTTCTTCGCGATTTTATGGAAGCACCGGGCAGGGACTTCGTGGAAGTTGAAACGCCGATGATGCATCCGATTCCCGGTGGCGCAGCAGCGCGTCCATTTGTGACCCATCACAATGCGCTCGATATTAATCTTTACCTGCGTGTCGCGCCTGAGCTATACCTCAAGCGGCTGATTGTTGGCGGCCTTGGTCGGGTTTATGAGATCAATCGTAGTTTCAGAAATGAAGGCGTCTCGACCCGTCACAATCCTGAATTCACGATGCTTGAATTCTACTGGGCGTTTGCCGATTTCAACGACATGATGGACATGACCGAAGCCATGCTGCGTGAACTTGCAGTGAAGCTGACCGACAAAACAGTCATTGAATACCAGGGCTTACAGCTAGACTTTGGTCAGCCAATTGCGCGGTTGCCTGTTGAAGATGCGGTTCGCAAATACAACCCCGACCTGGAGAAAGCTGACCTCTGGAATGAAGAAGCGTTGCGTTCAATTTGCGCTGAAAAAGAAGTGCACGTCGATGCTTCCTGGGGTGCAGGCCGGATGTTGATGGCACTTTTTGATGCCACCGTGGAAGAGCATCTGCAAGACCCGGTATTTATTACCATGTTCCCGACCGAGGTGTCTCCCCTGTCGAGACGCAATGACGATGACCCGCGGGTGACTGACCGTTTTGAACTGTATGTCGCTGGTCGCGAGATCGCCAACGGCTTTTCTGAGCTCAATGACCCTGAAGATCAGGCTGATCGTTTTCGTGAACAGGTCGAGGCGAAGGATGCGGGCGATTCTGAAGCGATGCACTTTGACGATGACTATATTCGTGCGCTGGAATACGGGATGCCACCGACCGGCGGAGAGGGTATTGGTATTGATCGCCTCGTCATGCTGTTCACCAACCAGGCCTCAATCAGGGATGTGCTCTTGTTCCCTTATATGCGACCAGAAAAACAGGGTTAAAACAAATGAACGACAGGTTGGTACAAATGAACGGAGGGCCAGGCAACAAACTTCGTGTGCTCATGGTTCAGCCGCAATTGCGCTGGCAGAAACCAGCTGAAAATCTTGAGCAATTGGGGCAACTCATCAAGGGTTCTCTCAGTCATGACAAAGCTGATCTGATTCTGCTACCCGAGACTTTTACCACCGGTTTCCTGGGCGATCTGGACCGCGAACCCGAGTCCATGGAAGGTGAGGCACCCAAGTGGATGCGACGGCTTGCAAGGAAGTTTGATGCGGCCGTTGGGGGAAGTGTTGTCATTGGCGAAGACGGCAAACGATTGAATCGCTTTCTTTTCGTCACGCCGGATGGGGCGATTTCCCATTACGACAAACGTCACCTGTTTGCACATGGCGGTGAACACAAGCTCTATAGCGCCGGAAAAGAACGTGTCATCGTCAGCTTCAGGGGCTGGCGTATTGCGCTGAATATTTGTTATGACCTGAGGTTCCCGGTCTGGTGTCGAAACCGCGATGATTACGACCTGAGTGTGTTTGTTGCCAACTGGCCAGCAACGAGGGCGACAGCCTGGGGTGCTTTGCTGAAAGCACGAGCCCTGGAAAACCAGGCATACGCCATAGGAATCAACCGTGTCGGCAGAGACGGAAATGGTCTGGAATACCTGGGGTTGAGTGCAGCCTATGACGGACTTGGTGAGGAGCTTCTGAACCTGGGTGGCGAAGTGGCCGCTCGAATTGTGACGCTCGATCTGGATGGTCTGCGGACATTGCGACGTGACCTGCCATTCCTGGCAGATGCAGACACTTTTACCCTGAATATCTAACCTGTAAATCTGATGTGAATTTACGTCCGCTTTTCAGGTTTACTCGCTGCCGATTGTCGCTGTTCCTGCCAGTTTTGAATCCAGCGGCCAACTGACCCGCTGGGTAAATGTCGCCCGGTGGCATATGCCAGAAGCGCATCGGGAGAACTCAATGTCCACAATACCTCGCGTTGGGCAGGGCCACGTCCGGCAAACAACAATCGATCCCCGGCAAGGATATCCTGCTCATCCGATGGCAGGAATTTGCGGGATGCGCCTCTTTCAATAACCAGGCACACACAGTCCAGACGCTCCGTGTTCTCACTGCGTGTATTGTGATTGACATGGTTTAGCCTGACCTCGACTCCATTTTCCACCGCGGTTTTCACACCTTCAGCCAGTTCGTCAGTGATCTCGACGGTCCACAGGTTTGGTGCTCTCCCGTGCAATACATCTTCGCAACGTGCAATTGCCTTTTGTGCGAATGAGTCATCGTTGCGAACCACGTATTCCAGAAATGCCTGCAAAAGGGGAGTGGTTGCAACGGCCAGTACCCTGCGTGCAACAATAAAACCACGACGTGCGATCAGGTCGGCGCCTGAGGCATCAAACAATTCGTCATTGGGCTGGCTCTCCTGACGCACCACGACGAATATTTTCGGGTTCAGTTCACGCGCAGTCATGACAATCGAGAGGTTGTCAATATCATCGTCGGTACCGGCAATAATTCCACAGGCGGAATCAACACCCGCTTCTTCCAGGGTGTGAGCCTCCGTTCCTCTGCCCTGGACCACGTTATCGAAACCTGAAAGCCGTTCGGCGTGCACATCAATGACTGTAATAATCTGGTCAGCTTTGAGCATGCTCTCGGCAACACGCGAGCCGAACCGTCCCAGTCCGGCAATGATCCATCGGCCGGAAGGCGGATTTATGGTGTCTCGTAATTTAGAGCCAGGTACGCTGATCAGCCAGTCCTGCAGCAGATATTTGATTGGCGAACTCAGTGCCAGGAACATCCGCTCGGCAAATATGGCGTAAGGATCAATGATGTAGTCCGTTCCGAACGAGGCCATGTTGCGGGAGGTGCGCTCGGTTTCACTGCGTGCGAATACAGGCAGCTCCGGGCGCAGCAACTTGACAGTGATGGCCACTGTCAGATTGGCGTGGTCTTCGTTGGTGATCGCGATGACGCCCTTGCAAAGCGGGTTGTTGAGTCCGGCAACTTCCAGCAAACGCCTGTCGGTAACATCGGCATGTAGTGCAGGTGTCTGGGCAAAATCATCGTCAAGGCTCTTATGATGAATAACACTTTCATCGCCTTCGAGCACGCTGGCCGAGATGCCTCTTCTGCCGAGGCCTGCCGTGATCATGCTGCCGGTGCTGCCAAAGCCACAAACGATGTAGAAAGGCTCACTAAGCCACCTGACGCGTTGTGCGAATCGTCCCCGGTGCATCACTGCCTTGAATTGCGGATCAATAAACAATGCCAGGATCGTACCGATTGAATACAGCCAGGCAACAACGTTGGGAAAGACAACCAGGTATGCATACAGACGTTGTGCATCGGTGAAGTCAAATGGAACTTCACCGAAGCCAATGGTGGTCGCCATGATGGCCACAAAATAGGCGGCATCAAGAATCTTCAGCGTGTAGGGATTGCCATCGGCATCCTGTCCAGGAATCAGCAGCAAACCGAACACCGACAGCGAATAGATGACGATCATCGCAATCAGCGGCGTGCGTAGTCGCCGCAGGGTCAACCAGATGGTGTCGTTCATGACCGGTCTTTCAGCTTGCAGGCCAGCGGCAGATCAACGCCGGATGACAATGGTTTCAGCCACCAGGAGGGTGACGGATACCAGGTTGGCCAGCAGGGCTCCGCCGGACATCGAGATGATGCTGGATAGCACCTCCGAGCTTACGCCGGTTTCGGAGACATAGACGGCCCAGGCCCAAATAAATGCCGCCATGATCAGTTGCAGGTCCGCGACCAGGCTGGTGGCCAGCAGTACGGCGCCCATTTGTGACCGATCGCCGAATTTAACCACCGTGGCAATCAGGCTTGCAGCAAGCGCGGCTGCCAGTTCGAAGGGATGATGATGATCAATGTTGTCAATCTCGCCAAAGAAGAAGCCAAAGTTTAGCGTCAGTGCCAGAACAACGAAAAAAGCAAAAATAACCTTTTCAAGATTCATAATTTCAACTCTGATTAATCCGGGTTAAATGAGGTTGGGCCTTATCGGGCATCGGTTTCATCACTGCGTTCAATGGGTGTAATCCAAACCAGGACGCCCAGCACAGGCGCATCGAAATACTCCAGGCGGTTGGTTCGTACTTGCCGTGATTGCACATTGGTGAATGTCTGGTAGCCCTGGTACCTGACCTGGAGAGGCGGGCCTGAGAGGCCCTGGAGCGTGCTGGGTGCAGGCAATCGATAACTGATGTCGAGGTCCACGTGAAGGAAACGAGAGCGCCTGAGGCGAATCTGTCCTTCTAGCGAATAGTGATACTCAGGTTCCGGAATCGGCTCGAGGCTGAATTGTCCCTTTTCCAGGTCATAAAAAAATATCTGTTGTTTCCATGGCGGGTTTTCGTCCTCTGTCAACGGTGGCGCTACACGCTGATCAGCATAGGAATCTTCCACAAGTATGACTTCATCGTTGTGGATGCGAAGGTGAGGAAAGTCGCCTTCGGCCGCCTGTTGCCAGCTGAGGTATGCTTCAGGGCGATATTCGGCACTGAGCCTCAGGTTGCGCCAGACATTGCTCATCTGCTCACTGCGATCGGGGATCAGGGATATGCCTTCAATTTCCGGAAAGTTGGAAGCCCTGATGGTTAAGGGTGGTGAAACTGCCAGTTCGGCGATCTGTGCTTCGGTCATGCGTGGCCATTGCGCATCCCATTGCTCAATTCTGAGTTGGCGATCAACCAGGTCGAGTGCCTCAGTGAAATCGCGTGGTTCCGGTACCGCCTCCGGTGGAAACTGCGAATCGAGAAGGCGAAACACCACGACTTCGACACGATAAGCAATTCGCTCCTGGGCGCTTGCAGTTGAACAGTAAAAGCAAACGATAATTAAGATCATAAAAACGATATAACACTTTGAATTTAAATGTTTAAGCATCAGTATCGTTTCGACTTATTTTTTCCAGTAGTGTCTTTATGATCTGTATACGACTTTGTGAATCTGCTTCACCCCGGCTGATTCTCAATCTTTCCGGGCCCTCCAGGGCATAGCAATCTGATTGTTCCGCAATCAGCTTCACCAGGGCGCCTGGGTCTACTTTAGCCTCGGCATGAAAATCGATGCGTCCACCGGTGCCAGCAAAGTCTATCCTATCAATGCCAATTGTGGCGGCACGTTGCCTGATTCCGGCAATTTCAAAGAGGTTTTTGACCGCATCCGGAAGCAAACCGAACCGATCGATCATCTCAACCTGCAATTCCCGCAGTTGACCAGGGCCTGTCGCACTCGCAATACGCTTGTAGAGCGTCAGGCGGGCATTCACATCTGCAAGGTAGTCATCCGGGATCAGTGCCGGCAGGTGCAATTCGATTTCAATACCACTGTCCCACTGACCTTCGAGATCGATTTCCTTGCCCTGTTTAAGTGCATCAACCGCACGTGACAGCATTTCGCTGTACATGCTGAAGCCAATGGCATTGATCTGGCCGCTTTGCTCATCGCCCAGCAATTCACCCGCACCCCGAATCTCCAGGTCATGCGTGGCAAGTGTAAATCCCGCGCCCAGTTCTTCAAGAGAGGCGATGGCCTCAAGCCGCTTGCGGGCATCGGAAGTCATGCTGCGCTTGTCAGGAACCACGAGATAGGCATAAGCCCGGTGATGTGACCGGCCAACACGACCGCGAAGCTGGTGAAGCTGGGCGAGGCCAAAGCGATCAGCACGATTGATGATGATGGTATTGGCTGTGGGCACATCGATGCCATTTTCGATGATGGTCGTGCACACCAGTACATTGAAACGTTGGCGGTAAAAATCGAGCATGACGCGTTCAAGTTCGCGTTCCGGTTGTTGACCATGCGCAATGGCAAGCCGCGCAGTGGGTACCAGTTCCGTCACCTCTCTTGCAATGCGGTCAATCGATCGGACCTCGTTATGCAGGAAAAAAACCTGTCCGCCACGTTGTATCTCGCGTTGCAGAGCCTCGCGAAGAATTCCTTTTTCCCAGGGTGTGATCAGCGTCTTGACCGCCATCCTTCGGGCGGGAGGCGTGGCGATGATGGACAAATCCCGAACGCCCGACATTGCCATGTTGAGTGTCCGGGGAATCGGCGTGGCAGTCAGGGTCAGCAAATCCACTTCGCTGCGGAGCTGCTTGAGTCGTTCTTTTTGCCTGACGCCAAAACGCTGTTCTTCATCGATGATGACAAGGCCAAGGTCTTTGAACCGCACATCCTTCTGGATCAAGCGGTGGGTACCGATGACAATATCGGCCTGGCCATTGGATAGCTTTTCAAGAACCGTATCGATCTGTTTGCCACTGCGAAAACGGGACATCAATTCGATTTTCACAGGCCAGTCTGCAAACCGGTCGCTGAAATGATTGAAATGCTGTTGCGCAAGCAAAGTGGTTGGTACCAGCAAGGCCACCTGTCTGCCGGCCTGGACCGCAACAAAAGCAGCCCTCAGGGCGACCTCGGTTTTGCCGAAACCAACGTCCCCACAAACCACCCGGTCCATGGGTTTGCCATCCACCATATCCCCAATCACCGCCTTGATGGCAGTTTCCTGGTCAGGCGTTTCTTCGTAAGGAAAATCGGATATAAATTCTGAGTAGAGTCGCTGATCGAGCGGGTAAGGGATGCCCGATCTCGAAAAACGCCTGGCATACAGGTCCAGGAGTTCGGCAGCCACGTCCCGAACCTTTTTGGCCGCCCGTTTGCGCGCCTTTTCCCATTGCTGGCTGCCAAGGCGATGCAGGGGTGCTGTGTCCGGAGAGCTTCCGGTATAGCGACTCACCAGGTGCAGGGACGAGACCGGCACATAGAGTTTGTCCCCTTCTGCATATTCAAGCATCAGGAACTCGGCATCACGATCATCGATGGTCAGGGGCTCAAGGCCCATGTAGCGACCCACTCCGTGGTCCTGGTGGACCACAGGCGCACCCGGAGCCAGGTCAGTCAGGTCCCGAATGATGGATTCGGGATCTCTCTCGGCGTAATTGCGCTCGGCCCGGGGTCTGCTGCGACCGCCAAACAGCTGTGACTCGGTGATCAGCACAAGCTCACCTGGAATTTCGAATCCATCCTCGACCGGCAGTACGCTTAAGCCAATCCGACCCGATGCATCAAAAAATGATCTGAAGGTTTCATGGGTGTCCGGGTATATGCCAAATGCCGTGAGCGTGGTTCGAAGCATTTCCCGGCGTCCAGGCGTGTCGGCTGCAAACAGGATCCGTCCGGCAAATGACTCACAAAAGTCCAGCAGAGCCTCTCCACCTGTATGACCGCGATCATGAATGGGCAAATTCGGTGCAGCTTGTGAATTGAATGTAATTTGTGTCGGAAGGGTCCGATTAACTGACAACAAATCCGCCTCGTCGTCATCATCCCTGATCCAGAAGACCTGGCTGTGTTGCTGCAACCTGGTGCTGAAATCATCCGGTTCAAAAAACAATTCACCTGGCTCGAGGAGCGGACGTTCCACGTCATGACGGCGCTGTTCCCAACGCTCGCCGGTCCGTTGATGCTGTGCCTCTACTGCCTCGGTGGCGCCAACCTGGATAAAGAAAATCGGTGCAACAGAAAAGTAGTCGGTCAGGTGACTGGTGGATTGAAAGAAGAGCGGAAGATACTGTTCAAGACCCTGCGGATGCGTTCCTGTCCGGATGTCCTGGTACAACGGAACATTGCGCAAATCGCCATCAAAACGCAGTCGAAACGCCTGGCGAAAGGCATTGACTGCATCGTCATCAAATGGATATTCCCTTGCTGGTAATAAATCAATCGAGGAAACCACTCCGGTGGAGCGCTGGCTCTCCGGGTCAAACGTGCGAATGCTGTCGATTTCCTGATCAAACAGATCGATTCTGTATGGCTCATCGCTGCCAGCCGGGTAAAGATCGATGACGGATCCGCGCACTGCATATTGACCGGCCTGGTAAACCTGCTCGGATGCTTCATAGCCACAGTGAACCAGTTTTTGACGAAATTCATCGACCAGCAGTTTTTCGCCGCTTTCCAGCGAAAATGCCCGTGCTTTGAGGTAATCAGCAGGTGGGAGCCGCTGCATCAGTGCGTCACCTGAGGCCACCACGATCCCATTTTTAAGAGATACGATTTCAGCAAGGGTGCTGAGTCTCTCAGCGATGATGTCCGGATGAGGCGAAAACGGATCGTAGGGCAGGGTTTCGTGATCGGGGAACAGCTTGAGCGGCAGGTCTCCAAGGGCGAGTAATTTCAGGTCCTGCGCGAGTATATGTGCCTGGTGGCTGGACCTGGTGATCGCCAGTACAGGTTGATCTGCATTCGATGCAGCGTTGTAAAGCGCCAGGGGCAGGGCGCTGGAATGCAGTCCGGTCCACAGGCTTGGCTCCCGCCGACCTTCAGCAAACCGGGCCTGATAAGGGCTTAAAGTCATTGAGCTATTGTTGCTGTGGCTTGCCGAATATACGAAGCACCAGGAGCAAGATGCCGGCACCAGCAACAATACAAAGCCACCATGGCATTCCGAATGCAGCAGGGACTGTTCCGGCCACCAACGCGACGATGCCTACAACCAACGCGTAAGGAAGCTGGGTACGAACATGTTCGATATGATCGCAACCCGACGCCATCGAAGAAAGGATGGTCGTATCCGATATCGGTGAGCAGTGGTCACCCCAGACACTTCCTGCCAGCACGCAGGCGATCGAGGAATACAGCAAATGCATGTCCTCCGGCCCAGCCATTCCGTTGATCTTCATGATGGCCCATGTCAGCGGAATGACCAGGGGAATCAGAATGCCCATCGAACCCCAGCTTGAACCGGTGGCAAATGCTGTTCCGGCCGCCAGCAGGAATACCAGCAAGGGAACCATGGTCACTGGCAGGGTTTCTCCCAACACGGCAACCAGGAACTCTGCTGTTTGCAGGATTTCTGTGACGCCGCCAAGTGACCAGGCCAGCAGCAGGATGATCATGGCATACAGCATGGAACGCATGCCCTTGTACCAGGCATTGACCACTTCCTCCAGACCCATGATTCGCTGGGTCAGTGTCATCAGCACAGCAACCACCATTCCAATCAACGAACCCCACATCAGCGCCGTGTAGGAATTGGCCGCGCCGATGATGTCGCGCAGGGTTGGATTTTCAAGTTCACTGGAAGCCAGACCGGTCACATAGAGGCCGCCCATCACACCGGCAACCAGCGCGAATATAGGAATAATGGCATTGATGGCACGCTGGGGTTTGCCTTCCATCGGTTCTATGGGCTCACAGTCTTCAGCCATGGCATTGCGGTCTTCCTGGTTTGAATATGATCCAAATTTTTGTGCATGCTCTTCAGACTTGAACATCGGGCCGAAGTCACGTCCTGACCAGGCGATCATGAACACGAAAATGATGCAGAGAATGGGGTAGAAGCTGAACGGAATGGTGGATAAAAATACCAGGTAGGCCTCGGCATTGAGGTCAGGAATAAATGACAGCGCATCGCCTATCAAACCCACCTCATAGCCAATCCACGTGGTCACCAGGAACAGGCATGCCACCGGCGCAGCCGTCGAATCGACCAGGTAGGCCAGCTTGGCTCGTGATATCCGCATGGAATCTGTCACCGGGCGCATGGTGTTGCCCACAACCAGGGTGTTGGCGTAATCATCAAAGAATATGGCCAGGCCCATGGTCGCCGTGGCAATACAGGCATGTCGCGCATTGTCGGCCCACCTGACAATGTGCCTGACAATGCCATGCATCCCGCCATTTCTGGAAATAATCCCCACCGTGCCGCCAATCATCAATGAGAAAAGAATGATTGAAGCCTTATCCGCGTCAGCAAATGAGTTGAGCAGGTGAACCTGGAAACTGTCCAGCAAACCCATCCACAAGCCGTAAAAATCAAATCCCCTGACAGCCCAGGCACCCAGCCACAGCCCGAGAAAAAGGGCAGGAATCACCTGGCGAAATACCAGCGCCATCACGATGGCAAGCAGTGGCGGCAGAATGGAGATCCAGCTTCCTGCGACCGCAGGGGCATCTGCTTCCTGGGCAAAGACCGACGTCGTACCCAGCAAAGTGATCAGAATCACCCACTTGTAACCGTTATGCCACCAGCCTGGTTTTTTCATTTTTTCTGACTCCGGGAGTTAACTAAGGGCCCCGAAAATTTTGAATCCGGCGACATAAGTGCCAATTGAAGAGCCGACATTAGAGAGAAAGAATACCAGCAGTATCCGCGTGGCCGGGTTTTTGAACCAGCCCTTCAGAGACGTAACGTCGTCGCGAAGATTTTCCAGGTCGGAGACTTTCGGCTTTCTCAGGTATGACTCAACCAGGCCGGTCACCATGCCCGCAGCGATGGTTGGGTTGAGTGATGTGAGTGGTGCTGCAACCACCGCGCTGAGTATCGTCAGGGGGTGGGCGCGCGCGATCAGGGCGCCAAGTGCGGCCAGCCCGCCGTTAATCGCAACCCAGAAATATACCAGTTTCCAACCCAGCTCCGGGCTTTTGGAAAACCCGAGATAAAAGCCCACGAGCACAAGGATCATGATCAACCAGGGTATGAGTTTGGGCCATTTTGCTCGTGGTGGTATAACAGACAATTCGTTGCGCAGTTGTTCTGGCTCCTCGTGGCTGCCTTCAAGGTGCTTTGCGAGGCCATCCAGGTGCCCGGCCCCCACCACGACCAGAACATTACCTTCTTTGCGGTCTGCGTTTTGTTCACGCAAGCCCGCTGCCATGTAGCGATCACGCTCGGTAATCAGCGCTTCGTAAAGGGCAGGGGAGTGCTGGGCAAACTCTGTGAAGGTAGATTCAAGAATGTCGCCTTCTTTGAGTTTCTCGATCGACTCTTCATCGATTTCATCTGAACTGACAACGCCAAGCAACAGCCCGGTCATCATGTAAAAACGCTTGTACCAGGGCACGCTGGCATAACTGCGACGCAGGGTCACAGCGAGATCGCGATCAACCAGCTGCAGGGGAATGTCTTTCTCGGCAGCAATTCGTGCAGCAGCCCGCATTTCTGCGCCAGGTTCAATACCAAATTGCTCGGCAATTCTTCGCTGGTAGGCGCTTAAAGCCAGGTTGGCCATGACCAGCCCGGCTTTTCCCTGGCGAATAATTTTGTAGAGGTCCAGATCTTTCCAGTCGCGCTCACCCCGGAGTGCATCAAAGCGCGTCTGGCACAGTTCGACTGCCACCACGTCGTAATCTCCGCTGCTGGCCATTTCTTCCACGGCTTCTGCACTGGCGCGGGAAACATGTGCGGTGCCCAGCAGCGTGTAATTAACGCCGTCGCGCTGGACCTGTCGTATTGGTTGTTCTGATATGACGGAAGACTCAGGCGCTGTTTCCGCCTCAGGTTCCGGAGCTTGCGGATCGGACATTCTGAAAACTCTGGGATTGACGTTCCTAAGAAGGGCGCAAGGATACCGCGTTCAGGCCTTTCGGGGTAGGCCAATCGTTAATATTACTTAAGCTTGCCTAGCCGTCAGTGCTGTCTGAGTCTTCGGCTTCTGCCTCGTCGCCAAGCACTTCTCCCTCATCCAGTACGGTGTAGAGCACAACATCGTATTCGAAAAATACGCTCCATCGATCGTAAACCCAGCGGGTGATGGGGGGGTTGCCTACGGCTGGTCCCCTGGTGTTGGGTTGTCCGTAACGGCTTTCCACCTCGTTCATGGTCATGCCATTGGAAGGCACATCCATCATGCCAGCCTCGCGAACCTGTTCAATCAGCAGCACATCTGCCGCGACGGTGGCGCTGAAAGACATCATAAGCGCCATGATGAAATTCCGGGTCAGTGTCATCCGTGTCATTGCTCGACCTCCGGTAGTTGGCTCAGGAAATATAATACAACTCTGTGATGCGCCGGGTGTGATCGGTCTTATCTACTGCTCATGAAGCAACCGACAATAAGACTGGTATCGCCACTCGCTGATTTGACCGGATTCCACCGCAGCTTTTACGGCACATCCCGGTTCACTGTCATGCAGACAGTCGTTAAACCGGCACTCGCCAAGGAAAGGCCTGAATTCGATAAATCCTGTTTCAAGTTCAGCACGCTCCAGTTGCCATAGTCCGTATTCCCAGACGCCGGGTGAGTCCACCAGGTAGCCGCTCTCGCCAGATACTTGTGGCAGCTGATACATCATGGTGGAGGTGGTGGTATGACGACCCTTGCCTGTCGAGTCTGACAGTGCGCCGGTTTGTATATCCAGGTCGGGTACCAGCTGGTTCACAAGTGATGACTTGCCGACCCCTGACTGTCCAGCGAGGATGCTCATTCGACCGCCAAGAACTTCACGAAGGGCATCCGTGCCGGGGTTGCCTTTGCAGGACGACTTGATGACCTTGTAACCAAGACCGGTGTAATCAGCAAGACGTGAAAAAGGTGTGTCCTGTTGCGGTTGATTGCTTCCATCCAGGTCAGTCTTGTTGACCACGATGACCGGTTTGATACCAAGTCCGTGTGCTGCGACCAGGTAACGCTCCAGTAAATCCCGACTGGGTGCCGGTTGAGTAGCCAAAACAATCAGAACCTGGTCCAGGTTTGCAGCAATCACCTGTTTTCTCTGGCGATGGTCGGCCCGGGCAAACACATTGGTTCGTTCTGAAATCTCTGTGACCACCGCAGTTCCGTCGTGGTTGTCTTCCAGCTCAACCAGGTCGCCGCATACCGGGCGTCCAACACCGCGCCGATAGTGAACATCAATCTCCTGACCATGCAGGGTTTTTACTCTTCCACGATTGCCGTGAGACACAAGCACGATGCCGCTCCCCAAATCCTGTTTCGAAAATTCAGTGCTGACCATGTTCTGTTTATCGCCCACATGCGGGAGAATATCACCCGGCATGCCCATGTGCGGGTCATTTATTTCCCAGAGGCAAACGCTTTACAGAAAAATAAACAAACAGATTCGATTTGAACGCTGGCCTGCTGGCAGAAAATGTTAATCTGGCGCCTGATTCCAAACCCTGAGTTTTAATGAGCAACAAAGAAACAAACCTCATCTGGCTGGACCTGGAAATGACAGGTCTTGAACCTGACAATGACAGCATCCTGGAGATCGCCACTCTGGTCACCAGCTCTGATCTGGTCGAGATCGGGCAGGGGCCAGTGCTGGCCATTCATCATGAACGTTCGGTTCTCGACGCAATGGATGCCTGGAACACTGAACATCACACGGCTTCAGGCCTGGTTGATCGTGTTCTGGGCAGCAGTTTTTCGATGGACCAGGCCCAGCAACAAACACTGGATTTTCTGTCGGACCTGACGGTCCAGGGAGCTTCCCCGATGTGTGGCAACAGTATTTGCCAGGACCGCAGGTTCATGGCCCGCCTGATGCCGGAGCTTTGCGCCTGGTTTCACTATCGCAATCTTGATGTCAGTACCATCAAGGAGCTCAGCCTGAGGTGGGCGCCGGACGTCGCTGCCGGGTTCAGCAAGGCCAACAGGCACGAAGCCCTTTCGGATATTCGCGAGTCAATCGAAGAACTGCGCTACTACCGCCGGTTTATGGGTAAATTGTCGGGGCTTAAGGAATAACCTTCCAACCATCATCACCGAAGCTGACGTTTTCGTCATCCTGGAAATTGACGTGTTCGTCATCCCGGAAATTGACGTGTTCGTCATCCCGGAAATCGCATAGCGATTATCCGGGACCCACCCGTTAAGCGAGATAGTAGGTCCCGGATAAGGCCCGTGGCCTTTCCGGGATGACGCGAATCAGGATTGTCCGGGACCCATTCATGCGTCGGCCCAAACTTGCTCATTTATTTTCCTGGTACATGGATGTACCAACGAGCTTTGCTCGCGAGGAATTGAAAACCACGCTTTTCAATGACGAGATGCTGGCAGCGGCTTTACAAGCCGCCGGCAACAGCTACCTCCTGGCAATTGCCTTCCTCACGCCGTCCATGGCGTTCGGGACAGGATGTCCAATCTTGCTCACTTACTCAGCCGCATCCAGGTATCCACCACCGTATCCGGATTCAGCGAGACGCTGTCAATACCCTCGTCCCTCAGCCATTCAGCCAGGTCAGGGTGATCAGATGGTCCCTGTCCGCAAATTCCGACATATTTCCCTTGTGCCTTGCATGCACTGATTGCCCGGCTGAGTAGAGCCTTGACGGCGGGGTCGCGTTCATCAAAAAGGTGGGCAATCACCCCCGAATCCCGGTCAAGCCCGAGGGTTAACTGGGTGAGGTCATTAGAGCCGATGGAGAATCCGTCAAAGTACTGCAGAAATTCTTCTGCCAGGATGGCATTGGAAGGTAATTCACACATCATGATGATTCGCAATCCGTGTTTTCCTCTTTCCAGGCCAAACGATTTCATGACCTCGATGACCTTGCGGCCTTCCTCCGGTGTTCGAACAAAAGGAATCATGGCCTCAACATTGGTGAGTCCTTTTTCTTCGCGCACTTTCCTCAGTGCGCGGCACTCAAGCTCAAAGCAGTCCCTGAAATCCTCGGAGATATAACGTGATGCACCACGAAATCCCAGCATGGGGTTTTCTTCGTTGGGTTCGAATTGCTTGCCGCCAATCAGGTTGGCGTATTCGTTGGACTTGAAATCAGACAGTCGGATGATGACCGGTTTGGGTGCAAAAGCTGCAGCAATGGTTGCCATGCCCTCGGCGAGTCGTTCAACGTAAAACGAAACCGGGTCAGGGTAGCCTGCTTTTTTCCGATCGACTTCAGCCCGGGTTTCATCGTCAAGGTCGTCATAGTTCAACAGGGCCTTTGGGTGAACGCCGATCATTCGATTGATGATGAATTCCAAACGAGCCAACCCAACCCCGTGATTGGGTATCTGGCAGAAGTCAAAAGCCCGGTCAGGGTTGCCGACATTCATCATGACCTTCAGTGGCGGGTCCGGCATTTCGGTCAGTGCGTCCTTCCTGACTTCAAAATCCAGCAAGCCCTGGTAAACCATGCCGGATTCACCCTCGGCGCAGGAAACGGTGACTTCAGCCTGGTCAGGAACAGTTTTGGTTGCATTGCCACACCCAACCACAGCCGGTATGCCAAGTTCACGGGCAATGATGGCCGCATGACACGTGCGCCCACCGCGATTGGTGACGATTGCCGAGGTACGTTTCATGATCGGCTCCCAGTCGGGATCTGTCATGTCGGTGACCAGCACATCCCCGGGCCTGACCTGGTCCATCTCGGCAATGCCCTGGATCACGCGCGCAGTGCCCGAACCGATTTTTTGACCGATACTGCGCCCCTCGCACAACAAGGGGCCACTTCCTTTGAGCCTGAAGCGTTCGACAACCTGGCCATTGCGGCTTTGGACGGTCTCCGGTCGCGCCTGGACGATGTAGAGCCGGCCGGTCTTTCCATCCAATGCCCACTCAATGTCCATGGGTTTGCCATAGTGCTTTTCGATCGTGACTGCCTGGCGGGCCAGAGCAACAGCCTGCTCGTCGTTGATGCTGAAGCGGGTTCTCCTTTCGCTTTCAACATCGCGTGTGCGCACGCCGCCTGAATCCTGGTCGTAGACCATTTCGATTGCCTTGGAACCCCGATTGCGTCGCAGGACGGGATCATGACCACTTTCAAGCGCGGGTTTGAACACATAAAACTCATCCGGATTGACCGCACCCTGGACCACGGTTTCGCCAAGACCCCAACTGGAGGTAATGAACACCGCGTCGCGAAACCCGGATTCGGTATCGAGTGTGAACATCACGCCACTGGCACCGCGATCCGAGCGCACCATGATCTGGATGCCCGCCGAGAGCGCTACGCCACCGTGTTCAAAACCCTGGTGCACCCGATAGGCAATGGCCCGGTCGTTATATAGAGACGAAAAAACCTCGTGAATTTTTGCCCTGACATTTTCAATTCCCATGACATTCAGGAATGTTTCCTGTTGTCCGGCGAATGAAGCATCCGGCAGGTCTTCTGCTGTCGCCGACGAGCGGACCGCGACAGACGGATCGTCACCTGCGCTTTCCCTGAGGGTTTCCCAGGCCGCATTAATGGCATCATCAAGCTCAGGCTGGAATGGCGTATCCATGATCCACTGGCGGATGTCTTTTCCGGCATTCGCCAGCTCAGTCACGTCTTCCACGTCCAGGCTGCTGAGCCTGTGTTCAATTTTCCCGTCCAGCCCGGACTGGGCCAGAAAGTCGCGAAATGCCTGTGAAGTTGTGGCAAAGCCGCCCGGGACTTCGACGCCCAGTTCCGATAACTCGCTGATCATCTCGCCAAGAGAAGCATTCTTGCCACCAACAGACTCAAGATCCTTCATGCCAAGTTGGTGCAACCATGATATATATTGATTCAAGCTTGAATTCTCCTGCCGGTGGTTTGTCTTGTTATCGAATGTAGTGAAGAGCGCATTCTAACTGCGCAAAACCGGATTTGCCTTTTATTGAAATACATTTGCCGGAACCATTATGCAACGTACCGTATTTTTTATTTCTGACGGAACCGCCATCACCACAGAAAAACTGGGTCACAGTCTACTTACCCAGTTTCCTGACGTAGAATTCAGGCAAGTCCGAATTCCATTTGCCAGCACCGAGAAACTGGTTGCTGATGCGGTGGACCAGATCAATGCCGCATTCGAAACCGATGGCGCGCCACCCCTGGTTTTCAACTCAATCGTCAATCCTTCATTGACCGAAAATCTCATGAACAGCAGTGGAATTATTCTGGATTTGTTTTCGGCTTTTCTTGAACCGATGGCCCAGGCGCTTGGCGTTGAACCGAAAAGAAGGGTAGGGAAGGCGCATGGCATGACCGACCGGGACCGCTATGAAGACCGAATGGAAGCCACCAATTATGCATTGACCCACGATGATGGCATGAGCCTGACCTACACAAGCGCGGAACTGATTCTTGTCGGGGTTTCCCGCTCCGGTAAAACACCGACGTGTTTGTATATCGGTCTTCATTTCGGTATCAAGTCAGCCAACTACCCACTGACGGAAAGCGACCTGGAGGCACAACGCCTTCCGCAGTTTCTGCGCGTGCACAAATCCAGGATCGTCGGATTGCTGATTGATCCTGACCGATTGGCACAAATCCGGGAAACACGCAGGCCCGGCAGCAAGTACGCATCGTTGAAACAAACGCACTGGGAAATCGAGAGTGCCGAAAGCCTGCTCCGCGCAGAAGGTATCCCGACTCTTTACACGACGCATGCCTCGGTCGAGGAAATCGCCAGCAGGGTTCTGATGAAACTTGATTTGCAAAGAGACATGTTCTGAAATTGCATGAGGCAGTTTTCACATTGGCTATGGTAGGCTTTGCCCATGGTCGATTTCAGTCAACCAAACGGGCTCTATTCACGCCCAAAGCTAAAAAGGCTCCAGGCGGTGCAGGCGGAGATCTTTCGCCAGTTGCAGTTGTTGTTGCCTGACCAGATTGCCTTTCACGACCACCTGGTTTCAAATGTGGCCGGTTCGCCGCCCTTGCTTCTGGAAGTGATTGAACGCCACAAGTACACCACCTTTTTCCGGCTGACTTACAGGTTTAATGAGAAATCAAAAGCACGTTTTTCACCCAATGCGCATATTCGTCACTATCACGATGCACGCCTGGCGGAGGCGACATCGTTTAACCCTGAGCAAGGGTGCGGGCGAATGGCGGAGCCGGGAATTCCGACCAGGCCAATGATGCAAATCGCGTGGCGCAGAAACAGGGCGCTGGACCGCTGGCTGGACTACCTGATTACCCAGGGACACAGTCTTGCGACAATGGTCCCAATAGAGGAAAATGAGATACAGAGTTTTGTAGCGAAGCCGGCACTGACCGGATAACCAAAGTGTGTTTGACAGCGCCTCGATGAGCCAGTAAGATTCGTCGGCTTTTTCGGGGGCTATAGCTCAGCTGGGAGAGCGCTACAATGGCATTGTAGAGGTCGGCGGTTCGATCCCGCCTAGCTCCACCAATGTCCCCTTCGTCTAGTCGGCCTAGGACACCGCCCTTTCACGGCGGCAACAGGGGTTCGAATCCCCTAGGGGACGCCAATTAAAGAAAATACCCGCCTTGTGCGGGTATTTTTTTAATTGCCGCCCCTGTGGTGGAGATGGACCCGCTGAGTGAAACGAAGCGGGTTCGACAAATTCGTCGGGAACGAATTTGGTCGCCGAAGGCGCCCGTAGGGTGCAAACCAGGGATGGTTTGCAACAATCCCGTGGCACCCAATAGCCAGCCTGCACCAGCAGTGCCGAGAATAGTGGGAAAAATATGCGGCGCCCGCGGGTGAGAAGGCCCAGACAGGTTCGATGCTCACAGATTTGCAGCGGAACTTAGACTCGCGTACTTTCCTCGTGCTTCAAAAAGGTGGTTTATACTTCTTATACGCGGTCGGTTTTTTTTGGCTGGAAACACTTCGATGGTACTGAGGTGCGTTACTAAGGAGTGGTGTAAGGTTTCACAGGTGTCACAAGTGGAGAAACTGTGAATTGGGATGCAATTGGAGCTGTTGGAGAGATACTCGGTGCACTGGCTGTATTTGCGTCGTTGATGTACCTGGCAGCTCAGATAAGAGACCAGAATAAGCAAGCCAGGGCGTCGGCGTTCCAGGAAATTGGAATTGCCACTGCCGCAGGATGGTCAGTTCTAGCCCAAAATAGAGAGCTTAGTGACGCTGTTTGGACAGCGGTCGCAAGAAATGATGGTTATCTGGACCTATCGGAGTCCGACAAAGGAATTATTCGAGCACAGCTACTATCATGGGTCAGGCTCGGAGAAAGCCTTCATCTACAGACTCAGCAGGAGCTTCTTGACGAGGCGGCAATGGATAAGCTTGGTTACGGAGATGTGACCTTCAAGAATCCTTTAGTGGAAGACGCATGGCCGGATTTAAGGCAGCTCATTACGCCCGACTATGCCGAATATCTGGAAGGACGTTTTCCGAACCTTTCTCAACAGTGAAACTAGCGGAAACTAGCGGACACCCACACAGTGAGAAACTAGCGGACACCCACATACTGTTTGATTCAGATCTATCTGGTCCAATGTCGCAACCAGCATTGCTACCTTCAGATTTTCAAATCAGGACAGTTAAAGTGCCTCAGAGTGCTATATGACAGTCAAAAATGTAGCGACCATAAGCGGTTTTGTCTGGATATGCCCATGTTGATGCAAGCGAAGAGTGGTGGGTTCTTTTCTTTTTAGGAAGCAGGTGCCGGAATTCCACTTCGTATGAATTTAAGACCCACTGATTTCGCAAACTGCCGCAGGGCATCTAAAGAGCCAACGGCGCTGGCAAGGGTCACAGGTTTTTCTGTAATGGAATCAAGGAATCTGTCTGACTCAATGCCCAGCCGCGTTAGAATGGGCGGTGTGTTGTTGGGGATGGTGCCGCCTTTACCCGCCAACATGGCTCTACCGCTCCAATCCACCAGTTCCAGGTAATCCAAAAAGCACACCGGTAACGTTTTTCGATCTGGTTGTGTGTCGCCTAGAGTCATCAATCGTTTATCGTCGGGCTGCTTGATGCGTCTTTGAATGGCGGTGTAGTCAGAGGACTCTGGTGTCTGTGCCATCCCGGCCCTAATTGGGTTCAGGTCCACATACGCCATACACCTCAGCAGTGCCGCTTCGTCAAGTAACGCCTGAGACTTGAATCGTCCTTCCCAAAACCGGCCTGTGCAATCGTCCTCGGCATTGGCCATCCGTGCGATGGGCTCATTAAGACAACGCATGAACCAGGAGATATCACACAATCTGGATCGCACCATATTTAGCCATTGATCCAACAAACGTTGCTCGTGCGCATCGATCGTTACACCGTAAACCCAGCGCCGGACCCATGGCGGGCCTGTAAAGATTCGCAGCCAGCGCGCAGCAACATCCCCATCCGATAAGCTCTTGGCATGATGTGCATCGACATGCAGCACCACGTGATAGTGATTGCTCATCACCGCGTAGGCACAGATGTCGATGGTAAATACCTCACCAAGCAGCAGCATACGATCGACGATCCATTGCCTGCGGTGTTCAAAGTCATATCCGGTCTTTTGATCTTGGCCGCACAAATAGGCGCGTCGGACACAACGGCTGATGCAGTGGTAGTACGGCGTATCAGAAAGAGAGATTTGGCATTTGCGTGGTTTGGGCATGGGTACATCGTGACCCGGCCGCAGTTCTGAATCATCAGAAATTACACGCCATCTGGGTAGGACTATTCAGGTTTGTGGGTGTCCACGTGTTTTCTGGGTAGGACTATTCAGGTTTGTGGGTGTCCACGTGTTTATCTGGGTAGGACTATTCAGGTTTGTGGGTGTCCACGTGTTTTCCTAGGTTTGTGGGTGTCCACGTGTTTTACATCCACGTGTTTTTTACGTGTTTTATCGTCCTTATTTCAATCAAGACTTTGTCGTGATGGTTTCGAAAATGATCGACGGAATGCCGGAAATCGATTTTTGGGAGAAGCTGGAGCTCATATCTCGATCGCGACCTGTGTGATCGTCTCGACAATCGGTTCGCGAGCTTTGGTTCGCACCTGGCCGGAAGCAGACCTTATTAAAACCTCCACTAGTGGCCAAAAGCGTTCTTCACAGGCGCAATCCAGTTGCTGGGATATACTTCCGCTCATCCGGGTTAAGTGAATTGGGGCCTAATAGCGGGTGGATTATTCAAGGAAACTGTTGTTTGCAAGCGTATTGTTACTGGCAGGGTGTGCAATTACGAGTCGATCCTTTGCGCCTGAACCTATCATTGACGTCCATCTCCATGCCATGTTGCTGGAGGAATCCGATCCGCCGAATGAACATTTCTGCATGGAGTATTTGAGCCATGCTCCCGCCATCGACCCGGGAAGACAAGACTTGCTGCCAACCCTGGCGGAATGGCGGAGAGACCCGGATTGTCCGGTCGTTGTTAAGCCGGCAGAATCTGATGAAGCAAACATGTCGGAGACTATCAAAGTACTCCGCGAGAAAAACATCATAGGTATTGTCAGCGGCTCGCGGGAACTGGTGGCGAAATGGTACGCTGCTGAACCGGATCGGATCATACCCTCACGCAGGTTCTTCCTGGGTCGGGATAAAGACTCACCCGAACAGCTTGCCGAGGCATTCAAGGCCGGCGAGTTTAAGGTTCTTGGTGAAGTTGGCAACCAGTACTTCGGTTACGCGCCAAATGCCCCCGAGTTTGAACCCTACTGGGCAATGGCGGCAGCGAACGATCTGCCGGTTGGCATCCATATCGGATACATGCCTCCGGGAGCAGGTTATTGGCAAATTGGTTCACGGATCAGCTTGTCTGACCCCCTGTTATTGGAGGATGTCCTCATCAGACATCCCAGGCTTCGCGTGTACATCATGCACTCAGGGTATCCCCAGATCGAAAGAACCATCGCCCTCATGCAAGCATATCCCCAAGTCTATTCAGACACAGGAATGCTGCATGCAATCCTGACGAAACGCGGCTATGAAGATTTCCTGGCGCGCATGTTTGATGCAGGCCTCGGCAAGAGGCTCATGTTCGGCACGGACCAGATCATCTGGCCTGACATGATCGGGATTGCCATTGAAATGATCGAGTCCTCAGATGTGCTGAGCGCCACACAAAAGCGAGACTTGCTCTATAACAATGCAGCAAATTTTTTCCGGATCGACGAGAACGGCGCGATTAATTAATTGCCCGATCCATTTCTGGCCGTCCGTGGACTCTCTTAAAATGTCTGCTTTCGGCCAAAAGCGGACCTGTCGGCACAAAGTTGTAGAATGACCGCCAATGACCCAAAGCGGAAATTCGGGCCTTGTTGCGCTAAATCCATAGTAATGACAAGAACCCGATCCTCATTGCCAAAAGTGATAAATGAAACAACGTAGAAGCATTCCGTGGCCGCGCATTTTCGCCGAGGGAACAATAATCCTTGTCAGCATCTTGTTGGCTTTCTGGATAGATGCCTGGTGGGACGGGCGGCAAGCAAAAGCGGCGGAGGAGGTTGTCCTGCAGACATTGCTCGATGACTTGCTGGCCAAGCGTCAATTGCTCGATGAACGGAATCGTTTCGTCGGCGCCATACGGGAATCTGCGGAAACATTGCTGAGGATATCTTCTGGCAGTATCAAAAGCCCCGATGAGGACTCCATCGACGAGTTGATTGGTGATGTCTGGTGGGTGAGCAACGAAGCACAATGGACTAGCGCGCCATTGGAATCGCTGGCGGCCAGCGGTGACCTGTCTTTAATATCCAGCCCCTACCTAGTACAGTCGTTGGAAGCCCTGCGGGTTGCGATTGAAAGGGTCAAGTATCACTCGCGAAACGATCAGGAGTTTCACACGTGGATAATGACACCGTTCATGGTCGAGCACGCCGATATGGCCCAGATTACCGCCAGAATGAAGCACCGGCCTGGTCAGCCCGAAGTTGCGTTTGTGCCAGCTGATTATGGGTTTGGCCGGCGTCAGCAACACAGTGAATTGCTCGCGAGTGTCGCGTTTCAGAATCTTCTGATTGCCAAGATCGAAAGATGCCTTGATTTGCTTGAAACTGGACACCCGGGAGTTGAGCAAAACCTGGCTTCTGCGATTCACATGCTGGAGTCAGAGTTGGCGGCGACGTCTGCCGTCCGCTAGTGGCCGGAAAGCGACCATCCTTGGTCGCTCCAAGCTAGCTGCCGTCATTAAACCTCCGTTCTTTCTGCCATCTCAAGCGCATCTTCAACCTCGATGCCAAGATACCTGACGGTGCTCTCCAGCTTGCTGTGACCCAGCAATAGCTGCACAGCCCGCAGGTTTTTGGTTCTACGGTAAATAAGCGTTGCCTTCGTTCGGCGTAACGAGTGGGTGCCGTAATCCATGGGATTTAATCCGATTTCGCCAATCCAACGTCGAAGCCGGCGAGCGTATTGTCGAGTCGTAATGTGCTCATCATTTCTGATCCGACTCGGAAACAAGTACTGGCCTGACCGCAGATTAGCCTCGTCTAACCATTGCTGGACTGCCTCACGTGCCTGGTCGGCAATTTCAAAACGCACCGGACGTTGTGTCTTACTTTGGAGAATAATGGCCCTGCGGGCCACCTGGCCGCCTTGCGCCACGTCTCTGACGCGAAGACGTACCAAATCGCAGGCTCTTAGCTTGCTGTCAATGGCCATATTGAATAGGGCCAGGTCACGGGTTCGCTTCGCCAACTGAAGACGAATCCTGATAGCCCAGATTTCACGTAGTTTCAGCGGCGGCTTTTGACCAACCAGCTTGCCCTTGTTCCAAGGCACCTTTCGTTTGGGTTTGTATTCGAGTAGAAGCACAACTTCCTCCATCTGATGTGATTGGAGGTAAATTGTGTTGTTATTGGAATGGTCGGTTTACGGCCAAAAGCGGACATCAGAAAAGGGCTCGGACCCCTTTTCTGTCACCATCCTCGCAAGACCTGGGGGCCGGTTTTGACACCAATGCACTCCTGGCCGATGCTGTGATTGGCAGCCTGGTCAGTTCAACGCTGATGACCCTGGTTGTGACCCCTTCGTCCTATTCACGGGCGGAGAACCGGATCAGCAAATCTTTTAAGTAGGTTATTCAATAAATGGCGCCAGGAATTCCAGGATTTCCGGAATGTCAAGTCGTTGCAGTTCAACGTCACCTCCCA
>DATFLY010000023.1:0-30290 GCA_035267185.1 Lysobacterales bacterium
TGAATCCGGTTTTGGCACGCTTGCTGCCTTCAGTCTGGCCTGGGCAATCGTGATGCCAATTTTGGCGCTGGTGGCCGATACCATTATCGACAGCGCGTGGCTGGAGCCTCGTTCTTCTGAAAGCACGGGAACAGACGCTTCGCTCAACGGCCTCGAGTTTGACTATATGCAGAGATAGTTTTTTCACTGGTCCTGGTCCTGGTCCTGGTCCTGGTCTGGGAACCATCATTACAGTATTGACAGGGCAAAGGCGTCTTGAATCATTGATTGAAAGGTCGGTGATAAAAGGCGTCTTTTTTTCTAACCCTGCCAGGCTGGATTACCGGCCCCGGTCATACATTCGGTGAAACGTGGCCGAATGAAGTAAAGTAGCGGCCGTGTCTGCTCTTCCCGGCCTCATTCTCGCACTTTTGCTTGCCTTTAGCGGCCAATACCTGTCGCACCTGATTGGGGTGACCTGGATGGGGATGCCAAAAAGTCCAATCAGCGGGATCATGATGGCTATCCTGCTCGGAATACTGATTCGAAACACGATCGGACTGCATCAACTGTTCCTGCCCGGGATCCAGTTCGGCCTGAAACGGGTGCTGAGACTGGGGATAATTCTTCTTGGAATTCGCCTCAGCCTGGGAGAAGTGGGTACGATTGGCTTGCAAAGCCTGCCGGTTATTATTGGCGCCGGTGCATCCGCCCTGATCATCGTGACATACCTTAGCCGCAGGCTCGGCCTGAGCGGACGCCTGGGAACGTTGCTGGCGGTTGGGACCAGCATATGTGGTGCAACCGCGATTGTTGCAACCGCACCAACCATTAATGCCAAAGACAGTGAGGTCAGCTACGCCGTGGCCTGTGTGACATTGTTTGGCATTCTGGCAATGCTGATCTACCCGTTTGCTGCGCACTGGCTTTTTAATGCTGAAGAATTTCAGGTTGGTTTGTTCCTTGGAACTTCAGTTCATGAAACCGCGCAGGTTGCAGGTGCAGGTCTGGTTTACCAGCAGTTCTTTAATTCGCCATTGGCCCTGGATGTCGCCACTGTCACCAAGCTGGTCAGAAACCTGGGGATGCTGGTGATCATTCCCTTGATGTGCATTGTCTATCATCGTAGTTCCTTCGAGTCCGGGGCAGTGCCCAAATGGTGGACGATGGTGCCGTTATTCGTTATCGGGTTTGCCTTGATGAGCCTGGTTCGAACGGTCGGCGATATGGGTGATTCGGCTTTTGGGCTGATTTCGAAAGAACAGTGGGCGTCAATCGTCGACTTCACCAAGGAGTCTGCCGAATTGTGCCTTGCCATTGCCATGGCATCTGTTGGGCTCGGCACTGATATACGCGACCTGGTCAGTATAGGTCTCAAACCGCTGGTTATGGGGTTGATCGCGGCGCTTCTGGTTGGTGTTGTCAGCGCGTCACTTATCTTATTTCTGTACTAGTTTCTGGCTGACTCCGAAAGCCTAATAGTATTCTTAATAACAATCGTTAATATACATTTAATAGTTATAGACTATTGATCTGATCCGAATTTTCAATTTCATTTCCTTGCTCCAATGGGATGTAATAGGTTCAAAGAAAAATAACTTTTTTCTAATTGAACGGGAGAAACATCAATGTTCAGAACGAAACTTCCGCTGACGGCCTCGCTGGCTGCAGCGCTGCTGATGGCAGGTCTGCCTGGCAGCACGATGGCTCAGATGGAGCCCAAATCAAATCAATTCTGGTGGCCAGACCAGGTGGATCTTAGTCCACTGAGGCAGCACGGCGATGAGTCCAACCCAATGGGAGATGATTTCAACTACGCCGAGGCGTTTGCAGCGCTTGATCTTGATGCAGTGAAAGCTGATATCGAAGCGATCATGACTACCTCACAAGACTGGTGGCCTGCGGACTACGGGCATTACGGACCATTCTTCATACGCATGGCCTGGCACAGTGCAGGCACGTATCGGATGGCTGATGGCCGTGGTGGTGCCGCGGGTGGCCAGCAACGTTTCGAACCACTCAACAGCTGGCCTGACAATGCCAATCTTGATAAGGCCCGTCGCTTGCTCTGGCCAGTCAAAGACAAGTATGGAAGTTCGTTGTCCTGGGCCGATCTGATGATTCTCACTGGTAATGTCGCCATGGAGTCCATGGGATTCAAGACATTTGGCTTTGCCGGTGGTCGTGAAGATGACTGGGAAGCTGACCTGGTTTACTGGGGTCCTGAAAAGCAATGGCTGGCGGACGAGCGTTATGAAGGCGATCGTGAGCTTGAAAAGCCATTGGCAGCGGTGCAAATGGGTTTGATATACGTGAACCCTGAAGGACCAAATGGTGTGCCTGACCCATTGCTTGCTGCCCAGGATATTCGGGATACATTTGGCCGGATGGCCATGAATGACGAAGAGACTGTTGCCCTGATTGCCGGTGGTCATACTTTTGGCAAGACTCATGGAGCAGCAAAACCATCTGACTGTGTCGGCCCTGAGCCTGGTGCGGAAGGTCTCGAGGAACAAGGATTCGGATGGAACAACGACTGCGGCAAAGGCAACGCAGAAGACACCATTACCAGCGGACTGGAAGGTGCCTGGACGGCGACCCCTGCGCAATGGAGCCAGAATTTCTTCCAGAACCTGTTTGCATTTGAGTGGGTACAGACAAAAAGCCCGGCAGGCGCAACCCAGTGGGTTCCGGAGAATGCTGATGAAGTGAAATTCGTTCCGGATGCACACATCCCCGAAAAATTTCATTCACCGGTGATGCTGACCACGGACCTGGCGCTGAAAGAGGATCCGAGCTACCGCGAAATTTCAATGCGGTTCATGAACGACCCGGACGAATTCGACCTGGCCTTTGCCAAAGCCTGGTTCAAACTCACCCACAGGGATATGGGTCCCAGGGCTCGCTGGATAGGCAACGAGCTGCCTGAAGAAGAGCTGATCTGGACCGACCCCGTGCCTGCAGTTGATTATGAATTGGTGAGTTCGTCGGATGTCGCGAATCTTAAGGCTGAGATTCTGGATTCGGGCCTGACTGTCCCCCAGCTGGTCAGAACAGCATGGGCTTCTGCTTCCACTTTTCGTGGCACCGATATGCGTGGCGGTGCTAATGGCGCCCGGGTTCGCCTTGCCCCGCAGATCGACTGGGATGTCAATGACCCTGATGAGCTGCAGATGGTGCTCGACAGGCTTGAGACCATTCAGCAGGACTTTAACCAGGGACAATCCGGCGACACCAGGGTTTCCCTGGCTGACCTGATTGTTCTTGGCGGCGCGGCAGCCATTGAAAAAGCGGCTAAGGATGCTGGTTTTAGTGTCGAAGTTCCCTTCGTGCCAGGCAGAACCGATGCGACGCAGGCACAAACTGATGTGGCGTCTTTTTCTGTGCTGGAGCCGAAAGCAGACGTATTCAGGAATTACTACAGTGAAGGTAACTTCCTTTCGCCAACCCGCATGATGATTGAAAAGGCGGATTTCCTGACGCTCACAATTCCGGAATTGACTGCACTTGTGGGTGGTATGCGTGCCATGAATGCCAATTCGGGTGGTTCTTCCAATGGCGTCTTCACGGATCGTCCGGGCAGCCTGAGCAACGATTTCTTCGTCAACCTGCTGAGCATGTCGACGCAATGGAGCAAATCGCCGGAGGCTGATGGCCTTTACGAGGGCAGAGACCGTGAAAGCGGTGAATTGAAATGGACAGCCACTCCAGTTGATCTTGTTTTTGGATCACATGCGGAGCTGCGGGCAGTGGCTGAATTTTATGGCGCCAGTGATGGAGAAGAAAGGTTCATCAATGATTTCGTGGATGCCTGGAGCAAGGTGATGACCCTGGACCGGTTTGATCTCGCTCCCGACTCCCAAAATCTGGCTGACAAGAACCAGGATACCCGGTCTGTGAATATTGGATCCTGAGTCAGTAAAGATCTGAATTGCACCATTTGTGCAGGGCGGCGGCGTCTTCAGGTGCCGCCGCCCTTTTTGCTTATCACTTTCTTATGGGGCCCGGGGAGATATTACTAAACTGGTAGTTGCAACCAATGTGCCAGGTGCAACCTTGCCTGACGCTGCCACCACGGCCACTGGTGAGCCACATCATGTCCCCACAGATCGAGATGGTGTGGAATGCCCTTGGCTTCTAACAGTCGGGCAAACTTCTGAGCATCTTCGATGTTTCCGTCCTCCCATCGCCCCTGTCCGCAAACCAGAACGAGGCGAGCGTACTGACGAACCAGATTAAGGTACTCACCCTGCATGCCCTTAACGTAAGCCATCGGGTTGTTGAAATAAATGTCGTCGTTTGTGAAGCCGTCAGTCATCCAGGTGGCGTCGTAACGGCCACTCATGCACAACGCATAGCGAAAAACCTTCGGAAGTTTGAGTGAGAAATTCGCAGCATAAAAAGCACCAAGGCTGGTTCCTGTCAGACCGATCGGTATATCCGGCACCTTGCAATCGTTGCGGATCCACGGGACCAGTTCCTTTGTCACGAACTGTTCGTACATCTGGTGGCGCTTGATGCGCCAATCGGGCGGGTTCTCCTTCCGGGTCCAGGCTTCGGCAACGTTGCTTTCCACCGTGTACAACTTGAGCTTGCCTGCTTCGAGCCAGTCACCAAGCGCTTCGACCATTCCATTGGCTTCCCATTCATGAGCCATGCCCGAGGCGCTGGGAAATGCAATGAGTGGTGGCCCGAAGTGGCCATAACGCCACACGTGGACATTGCGACCCATGGCCTGGCTGGGAATCATTTCATGTTGACGAAGCATAATTGCAGAACCTTTTTATTGGGGCGCCATTATTTCCTTTTCTGAATGTCGCCGTCCATAGCTGTGAAGTAAAATCACCCTGATGTTGACGAGACTGGTTTATCAATCGATCTTTGCAGGCCTGCTTTTTGCAGCTTGTTTTTCCGTTAATGCTGCGGGTTCGGGTGGTATCAATGCACCCGAACAACGTGACAAGCCTTACCTGATCCTGGTTTCCCTGGATGGCTTCAGATGGGACTACCAGGATCTTTATGAAACGCCGGCGATGGATCACATAGCGCGCCGGGGCATACGTGCGGAAAGACTCATTCCCGCATTTCCAACCCTGACTTTTCCCAACCATTATTCGATCGCAACCGGTCTTTATCCCGCCAACCACGGTTTGATTGGGAATACCTTTCCGACCCCCGACAGGAGCGCCTGGTATTCCATTTCCAAGCGGGAGACAGTGGAGGATGGATGGTGGTATAAGGGCGAGCCGGTTTGGGTGGCAGCGGAGAAAGCCGGCATGGTGACCGCAGCATATTTTTTTGTTGGCACCGAGGCGGATATCCAGGGGATTCCGGTGTCTCACTGGAATTCATTTGACTATTCAGTGAGCGGCGAAAGTCGCGTCGAACAAGTGCTCCAATGGCTCGCGATGCCGGAGGTGCAACGTCCACATTTCATCACTCTTTATTTTGAGGACGTCGACTCGGCTACTCATCAACACGGCCCGGGCTCGAAAGAAAGTGTATCGGCCATAAGACGGGTCGATGGCTACCTTCAGATGCTGTTGGAAGGGCTTGATGAGCTGCCGCATGGCGAGCAGGTATACATCATCGTGGTATCTGACCATGGACAAGCAGAGAAAAGATCGGATGAAGACATCCTGATCATTGATGAGGTTGTTGATACCGAAGGACTGGCCATCGTTGACCATGGCGCAGCTGCGTTTATTTACCTGCAACCGGAGCAGGCAGATCGTGCTGCGGGCATACGTGATGCCATTAACGCCGAATGGGAACATGGCAGAGCGTATCTTCCTGAAGAGGCGCCTGCGTCCTGGCAGCTCAATTCAAAAGCAGGGTTGGCAGATGTGATTGTGCAGGCCGACCTGGGGTATCTCGTTTTCTCTTATCAGGATCGTGTTGAGGTCAGTTCCCGGGGTGATCATGGCTGGCCGCCGGAGGCAAAGGAGATGCATGGCATATTCCTGGCCAATGGCCCGGGCCTGCCAAAAGGCAAGCGGATAGGGCCGCTGAGCGTGGTGGATGTCTATCCTTTGATGATGGAAATTCTCGGCCTTCCTGTCACAACAGCCATCGATGGCGATCCGGACAGGCTGGTTCCATTGTCCGTTCATGATTGATCATCGATTCGAATGAAATGGGCAGCTTTCAATCGATTCATGGCCCGGAGCTCGACAAATCAGGGTGTTATGCAAAAAGGAAAATTCACATCCGCCAATTGATGACGGACAGACGTGGGAAGGCCCGGCTACCAGGCCTCGTTAAATACACGCAACAGGTTGCCGCCGAGTATCTTCTCGATTCGGATCTCGCTATGTCCCCTGGCCAGTAGCATTTCGGTCAGAGTTTCCAGGCGTCTTGGTGTGTTCAGGTCGTTGGCGAACAGGTAACCATCCTCAGTTTCATAAGGCGCTGCAATTCCAAGCTCTTTTCGTTGCCGGGTATGCTTGCGAAATTCCTCTTTGTACTCTTCAGTCAGTTCGGTTGGTGAAAGGCTGCCGTCTGTGCCAATCGAAACATGGTCTTCACCCACGATCTTTAGCACATGCTCCAGATGTTCAATCACATCTGCGGCCGTCGGTTGCCGGCCTTTGGCCATGTAAGGCATGACGTAAATACCAATCACCCCACCGGTATCAGCCACCGCCTTCATTTCAGCATCGGTGCGATGGCGCGGATGTTCTGCCAGGGCAAATGCACCGGTGTGTGTAAAAGCCACGGGACGGCTGGCCAGCGCAATGGCATCAGCGGTGGTGCGCCGTCCGCAATGGCTCAGGTCGACCAGAAAGCCCATTTCCTGCATCCGGACAATGGCTTCGGAGCCGGTGCGGCTTAGACCGGCATCGGCCGGTTCCATGCACCCGTCACCCAGGAGGTTGCGTCGATTGTATGTGGGCTGGATCACTCGTACGCCAATGTGATGCAACGCTTTCAAACGTGAAAGATCGTCCTCGAATGAAACACCATCCTGCAGCGCATAAATCAGGCCGCAACGTTGGGCCTGGTGGGCTTCAACGATGTCGAGCGTTGTCCTGATGGTTGCCAGTGCATCAGGATTAGAACTGATTTCACCTTCCCAGCGCGCCACATCCATTACGATATTCTCGAATGCCTCAAGCGGTGGCATGGCCCCAACCGAACCAATGGTCATGCTGATCGCTGATACGCCGGATTCCCGAACATCGGAAATCTCCAGTGCGTTTAGTGGTTTGCCTGAACCTGATTGCCGGCCACCTGGTCCGCCACATCCATCAATTGAAATACTTTGGGAATAAATTTCTTCAGCCGTGGAAGCTGCAAACAATGGTGCAGATGCCAATGGGGTGAGGCTGGAAAGGGTTGCCAAAGACAACAGGTGGCGACGGGTCAGGGCCATAGAATAATTCCGAATGCTGGCTGTGAAAGGTAATATTGCCACAAGCCAGTATGGTCCTGTTGGTTCCGGAGCAAAATTCATCGCATGAGCAAAATCCAATCGAACTCCAGGCGAGGGAACGCCCCGTCCATGGCCATCGCGGCCCGTTATACCTTGAGGCAACAAACTGTTGGAGAATATGAAGCCGCACTTCATTCAATAGTCGAGATTCTTCTCGAAATTGAAAGCTCGCTTTAGGAGATGCGAAACCGGAACACCCGAAAACGATGGTCTGGTTTGATTCTGGTGGCTTTTTGCATTTTTGGTGATCTTAAAGCCCAGGAAACAGTTGTCTTCAACGAACCAGAGCCAGCACACTGGGCTTTTGCATCAGTGATTGGAACGGGCTGGTATCAGCTCGAGGGCGGCCGTTCGGCATTTATTCTCACAGCAACACCGAGACAGTACATCCGGGAATCTGGCCTGAGTGAGTCAGGTGAACGACAGCTTGGACTGTTCATTAATTACGATACTTCGGTCGGATTTTTTGGAATTGATGATATTCCTGGCTTTCTTGATTCAGATAATTTCAGTACGTTGAGTTTTACGCCCGGGATCGGCATTGAAATTCCGGTGACCCGCGACTGGTATCTGCGTGGCTACGCAAATTTTGGGTGGGGCACATCGTTTGGGGATGGCACGAATGGCTGGATCTATTATTCAGGCATCCGGAGTCGCTACAGGTTTGGCGCTATTGATAAAAACTGGGCATTGTTAAATAGCATTTTTTTTGCGGGTATTAACCCGGACGGAGATTCTGGCCAGTCTATCAGCGGCATGTATGCCGGTCTCGAATTCAGCCATGCCATTCCCGGCCCCAGGCCTGATTCCGGTGATTACATGCTTCACTGGAATACTGGCTACACCTTTATTGATGACAGTGTCAGGATTGCAGTTCAGAGTCAGGATTTTCAGTCAATCGGCAATACAGCCGAGATTGGCGTTGCCATAAGTCGGCCACAGGCTCCTTTCAGGCTATGGTTCATGCAGTTTGAGCGTTTGGGGCTGACCTACGCGTTCGATTCACGCGGAAATTATGAATCACTGACTTTTAATTTCACTTCCTGGTTCGATAAGTGATGTGCAATCAAAAAAACAGCACCTTCGCAGGATTGTTTGAATGAGTTCCAAAAAAGCAACCTGGGTATTTGGTTACGGATCCCTGATCTGGCGCCAGGATTTCCCATTCCTTGAAGCCAGGCCTGCCCATATCGAAGGCTGGGAAAGGCGGTTCTGGCAGGGATCACATGATCATCGTGGTGTTCCGGAAGCGCCTGGCAGGGTGGTTACCCTGGTCGAATCGCCAGGGTCAGTTTGTCATGGGCGGTCCTTCCTGATTGAGCACCAGGTATTTGAGCACCTGGATCACCGGGAGAAGAACGGCTACGAGCGTTACGAGGAGCCCATCCATTTTGCTGATGAGACCATTTCCGGTGTGGTCTACATTGCTCCCGTGGATAATCACGCCTTTCTGGGTGAAGCGCCGCTTGCAGAGATTGCCGAACAAATCAGGCGATCAGAAGGTCCGAGTGGAGACAACGCTGAGTATTTGCTTCATCTTGCCCAGGCACTCAGGGAGATGCGGGCGGAGGACGCTCATGTTTTCGAACTTGAACGCCTGCTCAGGGCAAGTTGCAGGGCAAGTTAACTATTCAGCAATCCCGGCAAATACCTTGTGAGAAAAGTAGCGTTCCATCCGGTCGGGGAAAACCGTCACGATGGTGGCATCCGGTGATGATTCACGGCCAATCGCACGGGCGGCCGCCAGGTTCAGACCGGATGAGGGACCAACCGGGAATCCCAGACTCCATAACTCGCGTGTACACCGAAGGCATTCGTCTTCATCAACCACCAGTTCCCGCAGGTTTTTAGCAGCGTCAGTCTGCTTCCAGTCTGAGTAGAGTCTTGAACAACCATCGACGACACCTGGAACATCCTTTGAGAATGTCAGGGAACAACATTCGATGTTTGTAGCGAATCCACCCCCGGTATGGCATGGGATGGCCGCAACTGGCAGAGTGTCACAACCCGCTTTGGTAAACCCCCGGTGCAGACCGACCAGCGTGCCACCAGTGCCAATGCCGCTGACCACGGCATCAATTGCAACATCATCAAGTTGATTAAGTATTTCCGAGGCGGTGAGGAGCTCATGGGCTTCGGCGTTATCCGGGTTTTCAAATTGCCGGGTCAGGAAAGCGTCTTCGCTTTCAGCAAACTGACGGGCGGCATTAATCACCTTTCCCATCTCGCCTTCTATCCGTCGCACATCGCCACCGTAAGCGCGAATCATTGCCACCCGTTCAGATGTGGCGCTGGCAGGAATAAAAGCCACAAATTTCATGCCCATCTGCGCACAGCAAAGTGCCAGTGCGATTGAAGTTGAACCGGAAGAGGCCTCTACGATAAGGGAGCCATGGCTAACTTCGCCGCGTCTCCATGCCTTCTCGAGGATGTGTCTGGCGATCCGGTCTTTTGTTGACCCCGAAGGATTCAGGTACTCAAGTTTGCACCATATCGGAACAGCGTCATCGTCTCCCTGCACCTCGATTAACGGTACCGGCGGAATGCTGTTGATATATCGATAATGAGGTAATGACTGCATGTGAACTAGGCTAACGCAGCATGCTGAATATTTGAACTGCGACCTTTGGAATAAGTGCGTTCAGCTGATTTAGGTCATTTTTTGTCCCAAAAGCCACGCCGTGCCCGACTTCATGAGGCCTGCACGTTCACTCCATCTGCTTTGCGTGGGACTTGCTCGTTATCAGCGATCTATGTGAACATCGTGTACTTACATTGCCCGGTCCGGATCGAACCGCTAAATTTTCAGATATCCCTCGGAAAGGGGGTACCACTGTCATCATTTTTCAAGTATGTTGTTCGACTGGTTTTCTGGTCCCTGACAATGCCTGCCTCCCCAAAACGCTCCCTTGTTGCTTGTTTTAGCCTGCTTTTGAGCAGTTCGCCATTGCTGGCGGAAGACGACATGGTGGAATCTTCAGACTGGTCAATCAGCAGCTGGACGTTTATGACCTCTCTTTACACAAGGCATTTTGATGACGACCCTGATCATGTTAACGACCAGAACCTGATTTCGGCAGAAGCACAATTCAACAACGGCTGGACCGCCGGGCTTGCACTGTTCGACAACTCATTCGGTCAGAACAGCCAGTTCCTGTACATGGGCAGGAACTGGCAAATCCGGGATTCTGACTTGTGGTACGTTGCACTCAGGGGCGGTTTGCTCCATGGATACAAGGAGCCATACGAGGACAAGATTCCATTGAATGGCCTTGGTGTCGCTCCCGCAATATTGCCCGCCCTGGGCTTTAAGTACCGGTTTTTTGTCACCGAAGTCCAGTTCGCGGGAACTGCTGCGGTGGTCTGGACAGCAGGATTCCAGTTCTGATTTCCCGGAATCTCTGATCCGAACGAATCACCCCCGGTTTTTGTCCCGAATTAAACCTCATAAATTTAATTAACAGTGCAAAGTAATTCCCTGAGGCTATACTGAAATTGTCGTTTGCAGAATTTGCGACATTCTAAAAATCAGAAATACCATTCAGGGAGATTCCAATGACACGTTTTATATTCACTTTGGTGTTCGTTTGTCTGTTATCGGTGCCGTTTGCGGCAACCGCACAGGAAGAAGACGAAGGTCCGGCATCATATCTTTATGCCACATACCATTACTGCACAACCAATGGTCAGGGTTCGGCAGATGAAATTTATGAGCAAAACAACAAACCCATTTACGAACAAATGCTGGCAGATGGCAAGATCACCGCATATGGCTGGCTGGCTCACCATACCGGCGGAAAGTGGCGCCGGGTAGGGTACTACGCCGCGCCGACCCTTGGCGCTTTGCTGGATGCGGGGGATGCCTTTGGAACCGCAGCTGAAGCCAATGATCCGGATGGCAAGATAAACGAGGCTTTCGGGACAGCCTGCCCGAGCCACGATGATTACATCTGGGCCAGCAGTAACGTGGGTACCGGCGCGCAGGAACGCGGTCCTGCCGGTTTCTCTGTCTATTTTGTCTGCGATGAAACCCGTGAAGCACGAGCTGACGAAATTATGGCCGAGCACTTTGCTCCGCAATATGACAAGGCAGTTGAAGATGGAAAGCTGACATCATGGGGCTGGTCAGAGCACTGGGTAGGTGGTAAGTATCGCCGTTTGCTCACCACCACGGCTGCTGATCACAAAACAGGCATGATGTCTCGTAATGAACTGATCAGCTCTCTATATGAATCGGAAGAGATGGAAGCCATTGGTGAAGAATTTACAGATATCTGTGGTTCACATTCAGACTACATGTGGGACATCGTTCACGAAAAGCCCTAGTTTCAAATTTTCCAAAACTTGTTCAAAGGCCTCGCAATTGCGGGGCCTTTTTTTGGCTGGCGAGTCGTCCTACACTGACCTGTGTCAATCTCTGTGTAACTCTTGCGGGTTACATTGGCGAAAGTTGATACAGGAATTCGAATGGAGACTGTCCAGACAGATGTCGTCATTGTAGGTGCCGGAGGCGCTGGTCTGCGCGCAGCTATTGCGATCGCAGAATCCAATTCGAAAATCTCGGTTGCTCTGGTATCCAAGGTGTATCCGATGCGTAGTCACACCTGTGCTGCCGAGGGCGGTGCTGCAGGTGTCAAGCGCAGCGATGATTCACTGGAAATGCATTTCAACGACACCGTCAGCGGTGGCGACTGGCTGTGTGACCAGGATGTGGTTGAGTATTTTGTCCAGCAAGCGCCATTGGAACTGGTTCAGCTTGAACACTGGGGATGTCCCTGGAGTCGCGATGATGACGGCTCTGTCTCGGTCCGGCCTTTTGGTGGAATGAAGAAAAAGCGTACATGGTACGCAGCTGACAAGAGCGGGTTCCATATACTGCATACGTTGTTCCAGACTTCCCTTCAGTTTAAAAACATTCAGCGTTTTGATGAATTCTTCTGTATTGACCTGTTGCACAGCGATGGTCGCTGCAATGGCGTGGTCGCCATGGAAATGCGCAGCGGGAAATTCTGCCGCTTCGATGCAAAATCAGTGATTCTGGCCACCGGGGGTGCAGGCCGGATCTTTCCATTCACCACCAATGGAGCAATCAAGACAGGCGACGGTATGGCAATGGCCTACCGCGCTGGTGTTCCACTCAAGGACATGGAATTTGTCCAATATCATCCGACCGGTTTGCCCGGAACAGGCATTCTCCTGACTGAGGGCTGTCGCGGTGAGGGTGGCGTGCTGGTCAACAAGGATGGTTACCGGTACCTGCAGGACTACGGTATGGGCCCTGAAACACCGATCGGCGAGCCGGTTCTCAAAACCATGGAGTTGGGTCCGCGCGACAGGCTCAGCCAGGCTTTCTGGCATGAATGGCGAGCAGGGCGAACCGTGGAAACAAACTGGGGTGATTGTGTCCTGCTGGACATGCGTCACCTGGGCGAGCAGCGAATCAACGAGCGGCTTCCATTGGTGCGGGAACTTGCAAGTTCCTACGTGGGTTATGACCCGGTCACGGACCCGGTTCCGGTTCGGCCAGTTGTGCATTACATGATGGGAGGAATAGATACCAATATTGATGGCGAGACGGCACTTTCGGGCCTGTTTGCCATCGGAGAGACCGCTTGTGGCAGTCTAAACGGCGCCAATCGCCTGGGTTCTAATTCTCTGACCGAGTTGTTGGTTTTTGGTAAACGTGCAGCCTTGAAAGCTGTTGACAGACTGCATGAGGGAGAGGCCTCGGCGGCAGGTAATGCCGAGCAGGCAGAGCAGGCGGTTGCCGGTGTGCGCGAATTGCTCCAGCGCAGCGATGGTGATGAAAGCCTTGGCGCGGTGAGACGAGAAATGATGAATTCGCTGGAGGATGGTGCCGGAATTTACCGCGACGCGGATGGCCTGGATCAGACCTGCAACACTATTCTGGAGCTACAACAGCGTTACCAGGGCATTGAAGTCCATGACAAGAGCAATGTCTTTAATACCGACCTTCAGCAGGCACTGGAACTCAAAAACATGCTTGATGTGGCTGAAACGGTTGCTGCAAGCGCGCGTCTTCGCACTGAATCGCGAGGGGCGCACCAGCGCCTCGATTTTACCGAGCGAGACGACCAGGACTTTTTGAAACACAGTCTTGCCTATCAGCAGGCAGGAAAGTTGCCAGGCATCGAATGGAGTGATGTGACCATTACCCGCTCACCTCCGGGCGTGCGGGACTATTCCGGAGGGGAGCGCTGATGAGCCAGGCTGAACTCAGAACGCGCACACTCGAGATCGAAGTGATGCGATACGATCCGGAGCAGGATAAGGAACCGCACTTCAGGACTTACTCCGTTCCGTGCCAGGAAGACTGGGCCATTCTGGATGCGCTGAATTACATCAAGGAAAACCTGGATTCCACGCTCAGTTACCGCTGGTCCTGCCACATGATGGTATGCGGAAGCTGCGGCATGATGATCAATGGTGAACCCAGCCTGACCTGTAAGGTGTTTGTTCGTGACCTGCCTGATAATGTTCGGGTTGAGCCACTTGCCAATTTCCCCATCGAGCGCGACCTGGTGGTTGTGCTCGATGACGTGATGGGCAAGCTGCAAAACGCGCAGACCTACATCATTCGTCAGGATCCGCCTCCCGCTGATGACGTGGAGTACAAGCAGTCACCGGCCGAATTGATGAAGTTCAAGCAGTACACCATGTGTATTAATTGCATGGTCTGCTACGCGGCCTGCCCACAGTACAACCTGGACCCGGAGTTTACCGGTCCGGCCGTAATGGCGCTGGCGCATCGATACAACCTTGATTCCCGAGACCAGGGTCGCAGCGAACGTCTCGACATCCTGGGTGATCATGACGGTGTTTGGAATTGTTCCTTTGTGGGCGCCTGCTCGGAAGTTTGTCCCAAGCATGTCGATCCTGCCGCTGCCATCCAGCAGATGAAAATCGAGGCTTCCGGACAATGGGTGCTCCAGAAACTGCTTCCGGGGCGCAAATCATGAGCCGCCGACCCTATATCCGGCCCGTATCCAAAACCACCTGGTACCTGAAGCAATCACGATATCGCGGCTACATGCTGCGTGAGCTGACCTGCTTGCTGGTTGCGTTTTATTGTGTGCTGACAATGATTGCCCTTGCTGCCGCCATGGATGCTGACCCACAGCGCTGGAGCGAATTTATCCTGGGGCAGCAAAAACCGGCCTGGTTGGTCTTTCACGTTTTCGCGCTGGTGTTTTTTACTGTTTACCAGACCATCGCCTGGTTTCGCCTGGCACCCAAAGCCATGCCATTGCAGTTGGGTGACAAGGTGGTTGCGCCGGGCACAATAGTGGCTGCTCACTATGTTGCCTGGGGCGTTGTTTCCCTGGTCACACTATGGATTGCAGGGGTGTTCTGAATATGGCTATCGCAAAAAAAGCTTTTGTCTGGGCGTTGTTCGCAGCAGGTGGCACAGTGACCGCTTTTGTGTTTCCGGTCCTGATCCTTTTGTTTGTCCTGGTTTCGGCCGGAATGGTGCCTGAAAACATGACTCGTGAAGGCGTCTTGATGTTTGCTGGTTACTGGTTCGGGAAACTCGTCCTGTTCGCAGTCCTTGTCTTATCGCTCTGGCATGCCGCTCATCGAATGCGGGTTGTATGCCATGATTTTGGAATTCGCGCAGATGCCGGGGTGGCACGTATTCTTTACTTGCTGGCGACAATAGCTACCGTCATCACGGCGTACCTGTTGATACGCGCAAGCTGATCAATCCATTCATTCAAGTCAATCAAAGGTTTCCCGATGAACGATGACAGTGGTGCATTTGCGCCAACAAACAATAGAGGTGCGGATTGCGAAGAACTGAGATCTTCATCGCCTGATCCGTCAGCATTTCAAGATTCGAAAATTCCCGAATACCTGAAGGACACCTATTGGTGGGCCTATCTGCATCCGAATGCAGTCCGCTTCTGGGAGCGCGAATGGCTGGTCAACGCCATCCTCTGGGGGAATATGCAACGTCTGACAAGTGTTGTGATCAATGAGCTGGAAATGTCGGCAGGATCGAGCGTCTTGCAGATGGCGTGTGTTTATGGTCAGTTTTCCAACAATCTCACAGACCATGTGGCCAGTCAGGATTCGCAATACCATGTGCTTGATATCGCACCGATTCAGCTGGCCAACGTCAGGCGAAAACTTTCCGGCTGCGACAACGTAAGCTTTCATCTTCAGGATTCCAGCAAAATGCATTTTCCTGATGCCAGTTTTGAGCATGCCGTGATGTATTTTCTGCTTCATGAGCAGCCTGAATCAGTCCGCCGTCGCTCACTTGCTGAAGCGCTTCGGGTAGTTAAACCGGGTGGCAAGGTGGTCATCGTGGATTATCACCGTCCCTATTGGTGGAATGGGTTGCGCATTGCGATGTGGCCAGTGCTCAAGAGTCTTGAGCCGTTTGCACTGGATTTGTGGCGAAACCCGATTGAAAGCTGGTTGCCTGCTGACGGGTGGGAAAGCGCGACGGATTTGTATTGCGGCGGCCTCTATCAGAAAACAGTTTTGAAACGCCTGTAGATTTGCCTGGCAGGATTGCAACGCCAAACACTTTTCACATCTTCCTGATCTCGAGGATGTACCATTGCATCTCGTTTTGATCCAACAGCGTTCAGGAGCTGCAGCTTTGTCCCCGAAAATTACATCAATCAAGTTCACTTTTGCCCTGGTACTTCCTGTTTTATTTGTCGTCAGTCTCCCTGGAGGCGTGATGGCACAAGCGCCCATCGTTCAGCCAGGTGCGCCTGGACAGGATGCCCGCAGCCTGAGTGCTGAAGAGGCTGTGAAGGTTGCCGAAACTGCTTACTCTCCCGCTGATGCGCGATTCATGCAGGATATGATTCCTCACCATCACCAGGCATTGCAGATGTCAGAGCTGGTTCCTGCGCGGACCAATAATCCTGAATTGCGTGATCTGGCCGGGCGTATTGAAGCTTCCCAGGCAGATGAGATCGAATTCATGCAGCAATGGCTGTCCGAGCGCGGGGAAAGCGTGCCGAACCCGACAGTTCATGACGCCATGCACACCACGCATGATATGGCGGGGATGGCGACGCCCGAACAAATGGCGGAGCTGGCCGCTGCCGAAAGCACTGATTTTGACCGCCTGTATCTGCAATTGATGATTCGTCATCATGATGGTGCGGTAAAGATGGTGGAGGAACTTCTTGAGCAACCAGGTGCGGCCTACGATCCCATCCTGTTTGAATTTACTTCTGACATCACCAATGACCAGACTGTCGAAATTGAGCGAATGAATGGCATGCTGGTGGGGCTGTCGGATGACCCGCGATCCGGCCTGAAGGCAGGCTTTGATGATGCAGGGCAGGCCAGCCTGAACATGAAACTGTTGGTTTCACTGCCAAAACCGCCAGGGTTTGCTGATCCGGACAATCCTGTTGAGCGCCCGGCTGAAGGTCTTCCTGATGAAGATGAGGAAGAAGAGCCTGAGCCTGAACCAACGGAATCAGACGACAGACGCTCGCCCATGATGAGCTTTGTCAATACTGATATGGCATTCCGGGACGATGTCCTGGTGGCCGGAAGCTATCACGGATTCAATATTTATAAACTTGATGCTAAAGGCCTGCCGAAGCTGACCGCGTCGGTGGTTTGTCCGGGCGGGCAGGGCGATGTGTCCATCGTCGGTGATCTCCTGATCATGTCGGCACAAGAAACACGCGGACGATTGGATTGCGGCCTGGAGGGTGTCAGTGAAGATGTCAGTCCGGATCGCTTTCGGGGAATCAGGATTTTTGACATCAGTGACCTGACTCGTCCAAGGCAGGTCGGTGCCGTGCAGACCTGCCGGGGTTCGCATACTCATTCTGTAGTTTCCGGCCCGGGTGAAGACGGCCGGATCATCGTTTACAACTCCGGAACTTCCACCATTCGTGAAACGGAAGAAATGGAAACCTGTTTCGACGAATTACCCGGCGATGACCGTACCGCTCTATTCCGCGTCGATGTCATCGAGATCCCGGTTGATGATCCGTCAAAGTCCAGGATTATTGACAGCCCCGCGGTATTTGCAGATCCTGAATCCGGTGCGCTGGCCGGACTGTGGCGTGGCGGTGATCATGGCGATGATACCCAGGAGACTTCGCAGACGGATGAATGTCACGACATCACGGTATTCCCCTCGAAAAACCTGGCTGCCGGTGCCTGTTCCGGTAATGGAATATTGTTTGATATCTCTGACCCTGGCGACCCTCAGCGCATCGATGTGGTTTCCGACACCGGGTTCGCTTACTGGCACTCGGCCACTTTTAACAACGACGGCACCAAGGTGCTGTTTACCGACGAGTGGGGCGGTGGCTCCAGGCCACGCTGTCGTGCCTGGGATCCGCTGACCTGGGGCGCCAATGCGTTCTACGACATCGTGGATGGCAAGCTGGAGTTTCGGTCCCACTTCAAATTGCCTGCTCCTCAGCTCGAAAGCGAAAATTGTGTTGCCCACAATGGTTCTATCGTGCCAGTGCCGGGCCGGGATATTTTCGTGCAGGCCTGGTACCAGGGCGGTGTATCCGTCATCGATTTCACCGATTCGGAAAACCCGGTCGAAATCGCATATTTCGATCGCGGGCCGATCGATGCTGAGGTCCTGTTGCTGGGTGGATACTGGTCCACTTACTGGTACCAGGGGCGAATTTACGGAACTGAAATTCTGCGTGGCCTCGACGTGTTTGAGTTACAGCCCAGCGAATTTCTGAGCGCAAACGAGATTGCTGCCGCAGCCCTTGCAGACCAGGGCAGGGCATTCAACCCACAACAACAGTTTCCGGTTTCCTGGCCAGTTGATCCGACTGTGGCACTGGCTTACCTGGATCAGTTGAATCGTGCCGGGACCATCGAGGCGCCTCTGGCTGAGGCAGCGGCTTCGGCAGTGGGCAAGGCGTCATTTGTGCTGAAAGAAGGCGGCAAAAATGAAAACATTGCCAATACCCTGATGGAACTCGCTTCTACCATTCGTGATACTGAATTTGACGTCCTTGCTGCTCGAAGCGCAGCGGGCCTGGCCGACTCACTTGAAAACATGGGTTTGGCGCTGGTTGGATTTACAACCGGGCCATGATTGGAAGATGGCCGGACCACGGTCCGACCAGGGTCTGAATCACAACATGAACGGAGACCTGAGTGCCAGCCAGAGGTCAGTCCAGTCGATACATTTCGAATCCGTGCCTCAGGACTTTGGATGCCTTGCTATTTTCGCCCATGGTGAACACCCATTGTTCGCGTTCTTCATTGTCATCAGTCAGGCGAACAAAGACATCACCTTCCACGTGCTTCAACTTGGTTTGGGCTGCTTTGAGATCATAAGAAGGCAGGTCCAGCAGGATCAGCCGGTCACCTTTCTGACGGACGGCGGTTTCGCCACCCCACGGCGGTCCGGCGTAGTTGCCCTCGTAGGCTGAATAGTCAGGCGTTTCACCCCTGAATGGTCTCTTTGCTGTCCGAACAGCTGTTCTCATCTGCTTGATCATATTGACGGCCGTGTTGTTGGCCGGGCCGTCACCCGCGTTGGTCAGCACGATGGTTGCGATGCGGTACCTGGGCATCAGGACAAATTGGGTGATGTAGCCAGGGCAACCGCCGCCATGCCCAACCGCCGTATCACCATCAATCTTACGGGAGCTGAAACCAAGGCCCCATGTGGTGTCAAAATCCGGATCGACCCAGTGAACGCGCTGCATTTCACGCAATGTATTTCGTTCCAATATGTCGTTTTCTTCACCGTCCAAAGTGGCAAACTGCCAAATTGCAAAACGGCCAAGGTCATTCACGGTTGATGTAAAGCCTGCTGCTGGTGTAATTGCGCGAGTGAAGAACGGGTTGACCGGTTCGCGGATGCCGCGTCGGTCAAGACCGGTGTAGCCGATCGCAAGTTGCTGACCACGCATGTCTTCCGGGTAATAGGTTCGGGTGTCTTCCAGCTTCAGCGGATCAAGTATTTGTGACTGGATGTATTCCTGGTAATCCGTGCCGGATGTTTCCTGGACAATTTCACCCGCAAGCGTCAGTGCAAGGTTTGAATACTGAAAGATCGAGTGTGCCGGGTACAGGGTCTGCTGTTCGCTTAATTGTCGGATCATTTCCTCCCTTGTCGGGAATGGAAAATCCGGTGCATTCCAGTATGCGCCCCATGATTCCCTGGGTAGCCCTGATGAATGTGTCAATAGTCCTTCAATGGTTGGTGGGCCGTATTCCTGATGATCTTCCTCTATGTCGAACCAATCGAGATGTTCGGAAACCCTGTCACTCAACCTGAGTCTGCCGGCATCGCGCTGCTGCATGATGCCGATGGACGTAAACAGCTTGCTGATGCTGCAGATGCTGTAAATGGTTTCGGCATCTGCCGGTCGCTCAGATTCGAGGTTAGAGAATCCATAACCCTCGCTCCAGATGAGCGTATCGTCATAAACGATACCCGCTGAAATTCCTGGCACCTTCTCGTAATCACGAATGCCGTCGATCCAGGCGTCGATGACGTTCAGGGTGCCCGCAACCTGGGGATGTACGACGAAATCCTCGGGGGAAATCCGGTCTTCGTCAGCAAATGTGCTTGATGTTGCAATGGCAGCAGTCAGGGTCACCACCAGCGGCGAAGGTAGACGGTTCATATTTCATTTTTCCGGTTCAGATTATTTGATCAGGAGCATATCACCGCTTGAACCGCAACTCATCGGGCACCAGCTATGTTGGCTTATGTTAGTGTGCTCAGAATATGAATAATAAATCTGCGGCCCAGCCGAACGAATCGCGAATTACCCGTTTCCTGCATGTCGTCGAATGGCTCGGCAATGCATTGCCTCATCCTGTCACCCTCTTTGCCATGTTTGCGGCAGGAGTTGTTGTTTTATCAGGAATTCTTGGCTATTTCGATGTTGCTGTAATCGACCCAAGGCCAGAAGGCGCCAAGGGGCGCGCCGACAATGGAATGATCGAGGTTGTCAGCCTGATGAATGCCGAAGGACTGAGGATGATCGTCCTCAACCTGGTTAAGAATTTCGTCGAATTCGCGCCATTGGGAACTGTGCTGGTTGCCCTGCTTGGTGTCGGCGTTGCTGAGCGTTCCGGCTGGTTGACCGCAGTGATTCGGGGCATGGTGCTGAAAGCACCCCCAGGCCTGGTCACGGTGATCATTGTATTTGCTGGCGTGTTGTCGAACACGGCTTCGGAAATGGGTTACGTGGTCCTCGTGCCACTGGCTGCAATTGTTTTTTACTCACTTGGCAGACACCCGCTAGCGGGACTTGCAGCGGCCTTTGCTGGTGTTTCCGGGGGGTACAGTGCAAATTTGCTGATTGGTACCGTGGATCCGCTGTTGTCCGGCATTACGACCGAGGCAGCGCGGCTGATCGACCCGGCTTACGAGGTTGATGTCAGCGCAAACTGGTTCTTTATGATCGCCAGCACATTCCTGATAACGGCCGTAGGCAGCTTTATCAGCCTCAAGATTGTCGAACCCTCACTTGGCGTTTACGAGGGAACGCCTGAAGGCCTGGATGATGAGGGGGAAGATGGTGAAGAACAGCATCGCATGGACCCACTGGCCGATGAAGAAAAAAAGGGGTTGTGGCGAACACTATGGGCAACGTTGATATTCGCAGCGGTGATTGCCGTGATGGTTGTTCCCGAAGGCGGCATTCTGCGAAACCAGGAGACCGGCGCAGTAGCCGGTTCGCCGTTCCTGAGGGGAATCGTTGCAATTATTTTTGTGTATTTCCTGATGATCGGTGTGGTCTACGGAAAGACCGTAGGGACCATCAAATCGGATCGTGATGTCATCAATGCCATGGCGCACGCCATGAGCACGCTGGGGCTTTACATTGCACTGGTGTTTTTTGCCGCTCAGTTCGTGAAGTTTTTCGGCTGGACCAACCTGGGTTCAATCACGGCAGTGTCCGGAGCCAATTTCCTGGAAAGCATCGGTTTTACCGGCCCGGTCCTGTTTTTCGCGTTCATCCTTGTTTGCGCGTTCATCAACCTGATGCTGGGTTCAGCGTCAGCCCAATGGGCAGTAACGGCACCGATATTCGTGCCCATGCTGATGCTGTTGGGTTACTCACCTGAAGTTATCCAGGCGGCTTACCGGATTGGTGATTCCAGCACCAATATCATCACGCCGATGATGTCTTACTTCGGGTTGATCATAGCGTTCGTCACCCGCTACGTACCCAATGCCGGGGTAGGGACGCTGATCGCCATCATGCTGCCTTATTCCATGGCTTTCCTGGTTTTATGGTCATTATTCTTTTTCGTCTGGACATTCATTCTGGGCTTGCCTGTCGGCCCCGCCTCACCAACGTACTACACACCGGGATAGGCGCTGACAAGCACTCGATTTTGTCCGTTGATGCCCATACTTCTGATTGAACGGATACATTCCTGATTTCGGGGTAATGCAAACATGAGAATTCTGTTGTTCCTGGCAACCAATGCCGCAGTGCTGGTGCTGATATCCATCGTGTTCAAAGTGCTGGGGCTGGAAGGTGTCCTGGCTGAGAATGGCGTGGACCTGAATCTGCAGGCACTTTTGGTGTTGTCGGCTGTGATTGGTTTTGGCGGATCCTTTATTTCACTTGCCATGTCCAAGTGGATCGCCAAACGGAGCATGGGTGTTCGCGTGATCGAGCAACCTGCCAATGACACGGAGCACTGGCTGGTGGAAACCGTACGACGGCAGGCCGCAGCAGTGAATATCAGTATGCCCGAAGTGGGTATATTCAATTCGCCGCAGCCCAATGCATTTGCAACCGGGATGCGGCGAAACAGTTCACTGGTTGCTGTCAGTGGCGGACTGTTGAACAGCATGTCCAGGGGTGAGGTTGAGGCCGTGCTGGGTCATGAGGTGGCACATGTTGCCAACGGTGACATGATCACAATGGGTTTGCTGCAGGGTGTGGTGAATACCTTTGTTGTATTTCTCTCCCGGATAATTGGACACCTGATCGACCGCCTGGTCTTTAAGACAGAGAGGGGCTATGGACCGGGCTATTTTATGGTTGTCATCATTTCCCAGATCCTGCTTTCCATGCTGGCCAGCATCATCGTGATGTGGTTCTCTCGTCGGCGCGAGTTCCGGGCAGACGAGGGTGGGGCGCAATTGGCCGGAAGGCAAAAGATGATTGCTGCCTTAAGAGCATTGCAGCGTGTCAGTGAGCCTCAGGATTTGCCCGGAGAGATGGCAACTTTCGGGATTTCCGGTCGCAAGCTTGGCGGAATACGAAAGCTGTTTATGAGCCATCCGCCATTGGAAGAGCGCATTGCTGCGCTGGAGTCTTACAAAAGCTGAATCACCCGAATGGCGGCACGCCGATAAGGATTCGGTGCAACCAGAAAACGAACACGAGGTATACGGCCAGGCCGATCACGATCACGATAACGTCGTTTTTCGCGGAAGGCTCGGGGCCGGGGAGCGGTCTGGGTGTCCTGTGTTTGAAGGAGATTCTGTCAATCACAGCCCAGGCCAGGAAGCTGCCAAAGAGCACAACATCTGCGAGCATGCCGTTGGCGAGAAGGTGAGAAAAGGCCCACAGTTTGACGCCAACCAGTTGTGGGTGCTTGAGGGCTGATTTGATCCGTCCCGGAAAATAGGGTGCAAAAAAGCAGATGAACGCAGGAAGCATTAACAGTGATGCGAAGTGACGCAGACCGGCCGGAGGCGCGTAAAGCACAGTCGGGTTCATTCTTGCTTCACCGTAACCCATCACGATCAGCACCAGGCCGGCCAGCGAAGCAAGGCTGTAGATGATTTTGTATTGCAGCTCCTTGCGTGCAACCACAGAATTGCGCCAGCCTTCAGCGAAAATTGAAACAGAGTGTGGCCCCAGGAACAGTACCAGGCCGAGAATCAGTAATGTCATAGTGTCACCTCCCACTTGCCCTGGGGTCTATTCTAGACCTCTTTAAAGCATGACCTGATGACTCATGTCAGTGGTCCGGTTTGATTACATTGCGCAACTGCCGAACCTCCTCTGTCAGCGACTTCAACTGTTCCGATAGTGTTTCCCTTTCATCATGAGCCTGTTTCGCCTCATCCTCTGCTGCCTTTCTTGATTGAGCGTGAACGTTTTGCATTGAATTCACAATCAGGGCAATGAACAGATTTAACACGGCGAAACTGGTCACCACGATGAAAGGGACAAAGAATGTCCATGCATATGGGAATTCCACCATCACAGGTCGCACAATTCCCATCGACCAGCTTTCCAGGGTCATGATCTGGAATAGGCTGTACATTGATTCTCCGATGCTGCCAAACCATTCCGGAAACACCAGTCCGAACAGGTTTGTCGCCATGACCGCAGCAACGTAATAGATCAGCAGCAGTACCGAGATGATCGCTCCCATTCCGGGCAACGACTGGAGAAGGGCGGCCACGACGGCACGCATCTGGGGTATGAAGGAGATCAGCCGAAGCACGCGCAAAACCCGCAGTGCCCTGAGCACGGCAAAAGGGCCTGCAGAAGGTGCCCAGCCAATAGTCACCACGATCAGGTCAAAGACATTCCAGGGCTCCCTGAAAAAGACACCACGATAAACCCACAGCTTGAGCAGCAGCTCGGCAGTAAAAACCAGAAGGATGGCATGGTCGAGGGCTATCAAAAAAGGACCCGCTGCCTGCATGGCAACGGGCCAGGTTTCGAGCCCTAATGTGACGGCGTTAACCGCGATCAGAATAGTGATCGACAGGTTAAACGCCCGCGATTCAACCAGGCTCGCTAGCGGGGTAGTGCTCCCCTCATTCGGGTGTTCAGTCAGGCGCGGTTTTTGCGCCGCGCCTTTGGTCATATTGATTTCCTCAGGTGGGGTGGATACTTTCTGTCAATGAATGGCTGCGTCGCAGCTGGCGAATCTTTTCGGGCTGCAAACGCCTGGATTTTTGCAGGGATCGACGTACAGTCCTTCTTGCCCTCCTGGCGCAGTGGCCGATCGAACGATAAAGATCCGCCCGGGTTTCTTCCACGGCAATATCAGTGCCTGTGGTCAATCGAACGCGTGCCAGAACCTGCTTGTCTTTTCCACCCTTTGGACCGTTGGTGTCTTTGAGATGGAGTTCAATGGAAGAGATGCTGCTTTCATAGCGCTTCAATGTTCGAGCAAATTTCTTTTGTGTAATGTTTGCCAGTGAAGGCGTCAAATCGAAGCCCTGGGTCCTGATAAAAATCTTCATTTTGGTTTCCTCTCTCTGGCTCAAGCTGATCTGGCGATGTCTTCCGGGTTTCGATTCGAATTGTGACCAATTCGGTGAGATCGCAAATCTTCCGGTCCAAAAGCCTCTTCATGCAGTGCTTTTCGCAGTTCATCGGGAATCGAAAGTGCCTCGCTTAACTGGTTGAGATAGTCGACAGATGTGCTTGAGTTGATGTCAACGGTGATCAGCGATGCCAGGTAGGCCTCGGCTGCAAGAGCCGCGTTAGGTACCTGGGCAACCAGCCTGGTCAGCGTCAAGGGCTGCAGAAATTCATCGATCAGAAGAGCTTTTTGCATGGAGTCTGTTTCAAGCGATTCGAGCTGCTCAAAAATCCTGGCCTTCTCAGTGCTGTCCATGTGTCCATCGGCATGAGCCGCAGCAATCATCGAACGGAGTATCAACAAGTCGCGTTGATCAACCTTTTCGCTCGAGAGCGGTTCAAATTCCTCGTGCCGGATATTTGACCATTGGGAATAGTCTGTCGCCGAGGGCGCGCTTGTCGTTCCTGCAAAAGCACGACTGTGTGCGGCTGGAGGTCGATTCAGGCTCCCTGTAGTTTCAATTCCTGTCGGCTGGTTCTGACGGCTGCGATAGTTGTCATAAGCTTTCCAGGCGAGCCCGCCCACTAGAGCCGCACCGCCAAGTTTGGCTGCCTTGCCGGCCAGTTTGCGTCCTTTCTTGCTGCCAAGCGAACTCACCAAAAGGCCGCTGGCGAGGCCGCCCGCAAGACCGCCACCAATTCCGCTGGACATCAACTTATCAACCACCTGGTTCACCTTCATCATTCTTTCCTCTTCTGGAGTCTCCGCGCCGTTGGGCACGATTCAGTATTCGATTTTCTGAAGAAAAGGATGAAGATTTTTCGGCTCTGCAACCAGCGGTTTGTTTCTGATTAATGCTTCGGAAAAGACGAACTATTGAAGATTCAGTGAAATAATTGCCGACGAAAGTATGTTGCAGCGGGATTTTCTCACCGCTCAGGCAAAAAGATGGTTGCGCGCAGATTCGATGATGGAAACCACGCTGGGATGCTTGAGGCGCTGCTCCGGAGAGATGGCGTAGTATCGTTCACGCACCTCATCAGTGCGCCCGATCACACGGAGTGAATACATTTGCGCGATGTCCTCTTCAATCGCCGTCGGAGCCGGAAAGACACCTGTTCCGGCCTGGCCAAAGGCCTTTAAAAGTGCGCTGTCGTTAATTTCTCCAACCACGACCGGGTGAATTTCACGGGACTCAAGCCATTCTTCAAGCCGACGACGCAGAACATTTCCTTTGGCCGGGAGCAGCATGGGTGCTCCATCCAGGTTGGCGGGAAAATCACCCTTGTATTTTTGCCAGTCCCGCTTGCGCGAAAAAAAGGAAATGCCGCTTTCCCCAAGGGCGTGATTGAAGGCCCGGATGTGAAGTCCGCTTGGCAAGGGCTGGTCGGATATCACCAGATCCAGTTTATGGATTGCCAGTTCAGCCAGCAGCCGATCCAGTGGCGCTTCTTCACAATGCAAAACCGGTGCATCATCAGCTTCAAGCACCGGCGTGAGCAGATTGCTGGCGACCAACTTGGGTATGGCTTCAACGATTCCGACCATCAGTACTTTTGGGGCGCTCTCACGATGGCCACGGACGACTTCGGCAAGTTCTGCCCCGATGTTAAAAATTTCGTCTGCATAGTGAAAAACGAGCCGGCCGGTTGAAGACAACACGAGATTTCTGCCTGACCGGTCAAAGAGCCGGTCCCCGACCGCGGCATCCAGCAGCTTGAGCTGGCCGCTGATGGTTTGAGGCGTGATATGCAATATCTCCGAGGCACGCGCGATGCTGCCTTCCCTGGCAACGACCCAGAAGTACATCAGGTGTCCGTAATTCAGATGTCGCAAACCGCCTTTCTCCCTGATAATTGATGGAATGCTTTTGCAGATACCAAAATCTGAAGGTCATCAGAGCATTAATCAATCGCAATGGATATAATGGGCGACTTGACGAATTTCTTTCCCTTTCTTGCGCCCCGAACATCTTTAGTAAATATGTCCAAAGTGAATTTAGTGATCAACCTGGCGGCAACTCCAGCAAAACATACACTGTCAGGTTTGGCCAGGATATGCCTGATCCCTTGTCTTTTTCTCATGTCTTCAAACCTGCCGGCCCCGGATCTAAAGCCGCCATTGCAGGCACTTCGTGATCCGAATTACACCCTTGTCGTTGCAGAGAGGACCAATTCGGCACTTGAAGATGGCCGAATGGAATTCCGGGTTTATGAACGCCTCAAAGGCAACCCGGATTTGCCGGAAAAATTGCAACTTCTTGTGCTGCCAAGTGATGATTCGGATGTAGAGCCAGGTGAGAGATACCTGGTTTTCTACTCGGATGTAGAACGGGCTGACCACAAGTCAAAGGCCCAGGTTCGTCGTCCTGATCGTGCTCAGCTCCTGCATATTGATGGTGCATCACCTGCTGTTTTCCCGGATACATATGCAATGCGTACGCTATTGACGCCAGGGCATTCGGATATTGAGCTGGACCCACAATACGCAGCAGTCGTGATGCAGGGTTTACGGTCGGGCGATCCAAAAATGGTTGATCTGTGGTCAGCAGAATGGACGCTCCGCCCAGTGACTTTTGGGGAGGTTAGCCCCGATGATGTTGAAACCCTGAGTGAGATTATTGTTGACCCGAACCAATACCCCTCAGCAAGAAGTCGCATTCTTCTGACGAGTGCTGAGCGGAGTTCCGCAGAGGTTGGAGACTGGTTCGTGACAAGTGCAATGAAAGTGCTGGGCAGCGTCAGTCCTGCACAATTATCTGAAAATACTGGATTATCGCAGTTGATTTATGCATCCTTACAAATCGCTCAGGGTTATCCGGGCGATTCGAGTGCATCACAACTTGAGAAATGGTTGAAAGCTGCGCCGCCATTGGCGGAAAAAGCGGCATTGGCCTTGAGGGCTATCGATCCCAAACTGGAACGTGAGGCGGTGAGCCTTGCGCTTGCGGATGAAAAGACGCCGGAGCAAACCCGGGTCTTTCTCAACGATCACCTGCGTCGATTGGATCTGGCAGAAAAGCGCACCTGACTTTCTGACTGAATATAGTTTAATAACAGGGACATAAAGAATGAAATTGATTAATGGTCTGAGAATTATCATCGCATCACTGATTGCGACAAGTTTTGGGAGCTTTGCCGCGGGACCACAGATTCCCGATGGTTATGATTACAGCGTTGCTACGGAATTGAAGCGGGACACCTCTCGTCCTATGCGTGACATCCTTCGGGATATGGGCGCACCTGTGCCGAGAGATCCATCTACTTATGTGGTTCCTAACATCTTTCTGGACCTGGATGACAAGGTTCCGGATCTGCCTTCGGACGCGCCACTTCCGCCTGCGCAATTGACGCCAAGCGGTGTGCTGATGCCGCCGGTTGATCTTTCAGTTGATGGCATGAGCATCGGCAATGGTGGTGGCGGAGTGCCACCGGATACCACTGGTGACGTTGGACCGGATCATTTTTTCCAGTGGGTCAATACCAGCTGGGCCCTGTTCGACAAGGACACCGGTGCGTTGGTCAACGGGCCCAATCCGGGTAATTCATTTTTCTCCGGCTTCGGCGGACTATGTGAGACCACAGACAATGGCGACCCATTGGTTCTGTGGGACGACCAGGCTGAACGCTGGATTGTGAGTCAGTTTGCATTTACCAGTACTGCCACGCCACCGTGGCTCCAGTGTGTCGCCATTTCAACCACTGCAGATCCACTTGGCTCATACCATCGATATGCATTTGACTACTCTGCTTTCGGTTTTAACGATTACGGAAAAATGGGTGTCTGGTCCACCGTGGATGGCGACCAGGATGCTTACCTGTTTACGATGCACGAATTCCAGGGCGGGGCATCTTTTTCCGGCACTTCTTTTGCTCTTGTTGAGCGTGAAGCAATGCTTGATGGCAATGCTGCCCAGTTCATTCGAGTGAATGCAGGCGCCGATTACTTCGGTGCGCTTCCTTTTCACGTTGAAGGTGATTTTCCCCTCAGTGCGGGCACCTGTCCGAAGTTTGTGCATTTTTCATCCACTGCCCCGGCGTACCTGATCTGGGACTTCTGTGTTGATTGGGATGCCGGCAACGCTGAACTCAGCGGACCTGTTTCGATTGCCTCAGAGCCTTATCAACTGGGGTTGAGTGGTATTCCACAGCTTGATTCAACCACCAGGCTCGATGATTTCGGCAGCAACACCATGTATATCGCTGCCATTCGCGGATTTGGTCCGAGTGGGCCCAGCGAAGCACAGGCTGTTATCAATCACTCTGTTGATGTGGGTGGTGATCGCGCGGGCGCTCGCTGGATCCATTTTGGAATCCCGATGGGTGACGGAAACCCCGGTCTGGACTTTGAGTCCGGGTTCGAGAATTTCATACCCATGGCTCCAACAGAGCAGTCCATTCGCATTATTGACCAGGGAACGTATGCACCTGGTGATGAATATCGCTGGATGGGTGGGATCAACATGGATCAGTCCGGAAACATTGCATTTGGCTACAACGTTTCCAGTGAAACCATGAATCCGGAAATTCGTATTGCCGGACGTCTGCGAACAGATGCACCTGGTGATTTGCGTGATGAAGCCCAGTGCTCACCCACCATGACTGGTGCACAAACCGGCCTGTTCAGCGGTCGTGCACGCTGGGGGGATTACGCCACCATGGCCGTCGATCCCGATAATGAATGCACCTTCTATTTCACCAATGAGTACTACGCTACCACCGCGAACAGTAGCTGGACCACGCGTATTTGCACAATCGAATTTGAGTCCTGTGGTGACCCTGACTATGTACTCGAAACCATCCCGAATGTCCGGATTCCAGTGTGCGGTGCCGATGCAGTTGCCAACGTTCGCGTGGGTGAGTTTGGAACCATCGGCGAAAGCGTGGCCCTGAGCGAGGGCTCGGTCCCTGGCGGTAGTTCATTGTCTTTCGCATCGAATTCAATCGCGGCAGGTGAATCAACAGAAGTCACAGTGACCGGATCTGCTGGATTGGCTGACGGTAATTACACAGCCACAGTCAATGGCCTGGGAGCAGGTCTGAATCGAGAGACAGATATTCTCTTTGGTGTCTCAGCGACTACGCCAGCAGGTGGGACCACGCTTAACAATCCTGGCAATGGCCAAACAGGTGTTGTCACGCGGCCGACGTATAGCTGGGGCATCGCTTCTGGTGCAAACGATTTCGAAATTGAAATCGCAACCGACATGGCATTTACAAATATCATTGACGGTGCGGTTGTCTCCGGTATTAATGAATACACCAGTGCTGTGCTGCTTAACGAGTCAACGACATACTACTGGCGCGTCACTCCAATGAATTTCTGCGGCGCTGGCACAACCAGTACTGTCTCCAGCTTCACAACTGGTGTTGCAGGTGATTGCCCGGCTGGTACGACGCCAAGCCAGGTCTTTTTTGACGATGTTTCTGATGATTCAGTCGCATGGACACTGGACAATGCTGTTGGTGGCGCAGGTACCCTCTGGAATAAAGAAATTCCTCCGGCAGGTACAGGCCTTAATACCCGCGCATGGTGGGCAGAAAACTCGGCCATAGATAGTGACCAGCGCCTGGTTTCTCCAAGCATTGCCCTGCCCAGTGGAGAAAGGCCGGTGACGATCTCGTGGGATGCC
>DATFLY010000024.1:0-7513 GCA_035267185.1 Lysobacterales bacterium
TGGAAATCGCTGTCTTTAAACGAAAATGAGGAGGTACGGGCAATGACTTGCAGTTCCTTGTAGTCGCCCAACTGGTGCAGAATTTCTTCAGATATTCCATCGGAAAAATAGCCCAGATCCTGATCTGGGCTGATGTCGGCAAATGGCAACACCGCTACGGTGGGCGGACCGGTTCCCAAAATGGAAATTGATTCTGGCAGGCCCCGACCAGATGGGGTAACCACTATCCAGGAGCCGATCAGGGCAGCAAGAATGGCCAAGAGGCCAGCGCTCCGCCATATGGTCGAACCTGATGGCTGATTCGCTGCAACTATCGAATCAATGGGCATAACTTCACCATTGAGCAGATAGCCGCGCTTGGGCAGCGTTGTGATCCACTCACGGTAATCAGTATCGCCTCCGGCCTTCTCGAAATGTTGGCGTAGCTGGTAGACGCACTGCGTGAGTGTTTCGTCGCTGACGATTCGATCGGTCCAGACCTCATCTATCAAGTGCTCCCTGCTGACCAGTTCGCCTGGATGATGAGCAAGAGCGAGGAGTACTTCCATAAGCCTGGGATCAACCTCTTCCCGACCGCCAGGACCGTCGATGTATCCACTGACCGGATCAACACGCAACTCACCCAGCTGAAAGCCCGATTCGACTTCCAGCTCGGTGGTGGCATATTGCGCTTGTAGCATTTGTAACCCCGGGTTCGGGAATTTTTACAATCGTATCAGACTCTTACAGCATCATCCATTCATGACGCAGAGTCTTTCAGTGCGCGTGCGGCGCTCGCCAATCTCGATTTGAGAAAAATGTGATGAATTTATCAGGCAGTTTTGGTCGTCCCGGGGGAAGCTGATCAACACGCTGCTGGTCAATGAACGACCTGCATTGCGATTTTTCCGGCTGATGGAGTTCTCCTATGTCACATGCACGAGTTTTGCGTTTTATTCTGATATTTATTTTTGTTTACGTTTGGTCAGCTTCAGCGTGGTCATTTCAAATGTTCAATCGTGCCACGGTGGAAGCTCTGGCGGTTGCGAGTGGTCCGGCCAGTATCTTGTTGTTTGTTAATCCACCTGGTTCTCAGCCACCCATCGCGACCTTTGAGTCGCCAAGTCCGAGAATCCTCATTGGTTCAATCGCTACCGTAAATAACGCTCGGTTTTGCACAGAGGATTGGCTGTCGATTTTTACCGTAGAATTGACCTTTCGTGAACATGGCAGCCCTTCACCAAATCAAGGGCAACCTGATTCCTTATTGGGGCTACTACTGGATGGTCAGGAACTGGAGATTGATGTTCCGAATTTCACCCCTTTCGCCGCGTTTGATGACGGTGGGTTTCCCAATGCCTGGGCTCGGGTCATCGGACAAATCGCAGCGCCTGGCATTGATGATGGCGAACCGGTTGGGGACAATATTTTGCTCGAAACTGGTGAACATCTGCTAACACTGACTTTTGATGGTGTACCTGTGGATACGATTACGTTTTTCGTGGATGGCCCGGAATCTGATACATGTAACAGCGTCTGTCGCGGAATGAATCTTCCAGCGCAGTGCACGTGAAATTGGAATAAATCCAGCTGACCAGGGCGTCGAGTTTTGAGGTCAGAGTCACATGAAAAGGGCTCTGACCCCATGAATGACTCTCATTGAAACCTGGTCAGATCGGCGTCGATGTTCGTCAGAATTTCTTCCACAGCAACCAGCGCTTTTTGGTATTCCGTGCCCATGTGAGCCAGGTAGGAAAACCGGTATTCAACGATCACCTCAAACTCGGGATCGTTCACCAGTCTGCTTACAGCCTCGGGATCGTCAGCGAGTGCGCGCAGCCGGCCCGGAAAACCGCTGGCATTCATCGCCGGTGCAACATCCGGATGAGTGGAGAAAGACCTGGCGATCGGTATCCCATGGCGTGCGAAATAGGGAGCGACCAGGTCCCATAAGAGATCCCGGGCCATGACTTCATCGTCACGGACTTCCTCAATGACCACGTCCCATGTTGCCAGTTGATACCGCAGGGTCCTGTTGGACAGGAGTGACAGTCGTCCGCCGCTTATGAGGGCGTCCCGTACACCGCTACCCAGGTCGGTGGTCGGCGCCGCGGCCATCCAGAAAAGGGCGATGTCCAAAGATTCGGAATCGCCTGCCCATTGTCCGGATTGGTATGCCTGCATGAACAGGCCGGCTTGTTTCAGAGCCGTAGTCTGCGAGGTCACGCGGGATTCGAGAAGGGCACGATGCTGCGCGTATTCATTTTGAAGTCCATTTAGTATCTCGAACTCTTCCTGTCGTTCCTTGCGATTCTCCCACCACGCATCGATGGCAAATGCAATCAGGATGCTCACGATGATCGCTACACCTTCTGCTCCCATTCGAACCCATGGAATTTGCTTTGTTTTATCCATTGAAATTCATTGAGCTCCCATGAATTATTTGGTGAGTGATTTCTTTTGGTGGCCAGTGAACGTTTCGAATTACTGTATCTGAATAAGCACTAAATGGACTTCAGGACTATGCGCTGGTCCGCCCCCATTGTTCATTGTTAAACCCGCTTTCACGGGATTTTTGCGCCCAATTCAAAGCACCGCCACAAGATTGCGCGACGCCACCCGCAACGCCAAGTAGACGGCGACAAGCCGCTGGCGCCCATGAACTGGGCCCAACGACTGAAACGGGTTTTCGCCATTGATATCGAATCCTGCCCGGATTGCGGTGGGAAGTTGAGGGTGATTGCCTGCATCGAAGATCCGCAGCTAATTGCAGAGATCCTTGCCCATGTGCGCAACCGCCAGGCGGTAACTGCCAAGGACGCAGCGCGCGGCCCGCCGGACGAGGTGGTTGTGTGTTAATGACGAGCTTGTGTTCAGGGGTGCTGGTCCAGGGGCACGCTCGGGCTATGGTGCCTAAAAACCAAAGTTGACACCAAAAAATACTGATGGAGCACGCCAAAGCAGATCCAGATAGCCCCTGAGTGGGCTGGACCGGCCCGGGCTCGGTCAGAATTCCAGGGCCAGATACTTTCCAAATTCTCCAAAAACGTGCTTAATAGTTCCTATACGCCATACGGGATTGAAGTTTGGGGCTCGCCAAAGGAGTTCGCTCGGCTTGCAGGGTGCGGATGCTGGGCTGAGGATCAAAATAGCGGGAAAAATATGCGGCGCCCGCGAGTGAGAAGGCCCCGACGGGCTCGATGCTCGCAGAATTGCAGCGGAATTTAGACCCGCGTACTTTCCTGATTCTTTAAAAAGGTGGTTTATACTTCTTATACGCAAACCCTAATTGTGTGGGTGTCCGCTTGTTGGCCGCGCTTGTTGGCCGTGTTGGCCGAGAATGCTCGAGGGCCAATAGAAATGCATCAGCGGAAAGAGCCCAATACCGTAGGAAAACCCTAATTGTGTAGGTGTCCGCTTGTTGGTGACAGGGTCATTGTAGGTGTTGGCGCTTTGTTTAGTCATCGCTCCAACCCCGCTGGCGGCGGGGAAGAGGCCGGCGGCAGCCAACAAAATGCGAATTCGTGGAAATAAGTACTTGCCCAATATTGGAAAAGGGTGGTTTATGCTACCTATTCGCCGGGTCAGGTTCAGCCGCGGTCGAGGAACGAGTGCTGCGAGTCGTGCCATGAAGTCCAATGGCTCCAGCACGACGTGGGTCGGCCCATCCCTGAACGGGCGCTTGTAACTGTATACGACCCGGCCCTGCTCGCCCGTCAGGTTCATGGGAGAAGGGTTCAGGATTTATTTATTTTTAGGTGCCACCGGCTTTGTAGGTCAGGGCCCGAATCCCTGGGCGCTTGCAGGGGTCTGACCTCAACCAATTTTCTTCCCTGACGGATATTGTCCCGGTTTCCCGCTATTAATAAATAATACCGACAAACATCGTCTCTATGCGATGGGGCGACCACGCCTGTCAAAACCAGCGGAGAAATATTGATGACCTCGATCCGGCCGATGCAAATCACATTGCTGTTGTGTCTGGCTTCGTCCTGTCTTTTGGCTGACGCGGATGACGACTGGAAATCTGTTCATTTTCAGGCATTTGCGGGCGTCCCCAAAGAACATGGCATTGCCTCGATAGAAATGGAGTATTCCGAAGGTGGCATCAGTGAATTGGCCAAACGTGACATCGAGGCAGCGCTGCATGATGCGGCCGTCTGGTACAAGGGACATGGCTTTCCCGGGCCTGCGCTGGAGACCATCGTGTCCACCGATGATGGGGACGCCTACCGGGTTTATGTCTGCTCCAAAAACCACCGTGCTTGCAATGGTGGTGTCGCACCCCGGAACGCTGCCGAAGCGAAGTATTTTGCCGGCGGCTGCCCGCAGTCTTCAGGGCGCACCAGGTACATCACTTATTCCCAGGAAGCGGTGCTGGACAGCCATGGCCGGCTGAGTGAAAAAGGCTATCAAACGGTGGCCCATGAGTTTTTCCACGCGATCTGGTACGCCACCAGGGCGAGCAAATCCGATACCGCTTGCCGATCAGGTAATTGGATCCTGGAAGGCCTCGCGGATGCGACGGCCTGGGATATTGCGGAAGAGAAATGGGATGGACTCATGTACCCGGCCAGCACCTCGGACCGGGAAATCGGCAAACGCTGGGGAACGCGTACCTATCATCATCGACTCCCGCAGGCGGAATGCAAGATGATGCCAATCCCAAATGACCCCACAGATGAGTATTGTTTCCCCATGGGCTATCGCACCAGCTCATTCTGGCGCTTTCTGGCCAACACTCACCCCAGGGGTTGGAAAGTCATGGTGTCGGGTAAGGGGGGGGCGAAAGGCCTGTTGGATTTCACTTTTGTTAACCCAAGGAACCTGAACTGGCGCCATGAAGTTCGGTGGCTCGATGACGGTTTACGGAAAAGGTTCAATTACGGGCTCAATGCCATGTACGCCGCTTTTGTGACGTTCTACGCCTACAGCGTTCCACCCTACACTGACTTCTTTAACAACCTGGATGAACCGGGTGTTATGGATAAGTGGACGGAAACGCTGTTTGAACCCTGTGCCTCCGTGGATCTGTCCGGCGCGACCACGCAAAAGGTCAACCTTAAGATCGACAGACTGGCGGCTAGGTGCCTGTGGGTGAAATCGACGGGTGGCCAGGGCGCCATGCAGGTGACATTCCAGGCGGGCCATGACGAGTACAAACTACTGGACGATATCTGGATCAGCATGCCGGGCACCACCCTGCTGGTTCGCGCTTCGGAAGTCGGCCACTTTGATAACGGGCCCTACCGCTATCTGGCAACCTGGAAAGACTTCGACCAGGATGCCAGCAAACGACAGCTCTACCTGGTGACCAACATTTCGAAACAGCCGTCCCAAAGCGAGCCGCGCGAGTTTGAGCTCGTGGTATCCATACCCGGAGGGGGCAATTCATTCGTTGGCCCCTTGCCGCCAAGAAACTTTGTTCCTACCCCAGAAAAGCCAGAGCACAAAAAGCACGCTGACACGTTGCAAAAGCGAATCAGCGACACTCAAAAGCGGTTGGTGGACCAGGCCCACGAGGACAAGGAAACGCCCCGACCAGACATGTCGAGTGGGACCCGAATCCGTCGCGATCCGGACAAACGCGAATGCCGCAATCCATTTAAATATTCTCCTTGTGGCCCGCAGATGCATATCTCATTGTCGGTGCTGCCCGGTACTTACCTGGCGCCCAGTCAGGTCAGCACCATAGGCGGTACGACGACACAGTTCATGGGCGCGGGCCTCGCGACAGGCCGGACCAGGCTGTCGAGTTCGCATGAGGAACAGCAGGCGGTGCAGGGCGTCATCAATGCAATTGACGGCAGTCAGATCAATATCAGCACCCCGTTCTTTGACTATGGCTTCACCGGCACCTTTGACAGCGCCAAGATCCGCGTCCGGATGGCCGATGGCAGCCACCATGAAGCCTTCGGCCCACCGGACCAGTCCGGGCAAATGCCACTGACCGGCCGGGTCACGATCGAAGAGTATTCGCCGTTTGTCATCAGCGGACATTATTCCGCGCAGCTGGCAGAAATGGTGCCGGTTCCGGGCAGGAACCCAGTCTACCAGGCCAGGGACACCATTAACGGAACATTCACTTCCGTCGCGCCCTGGGTGGCCGATGAGCGAAAACAACGCATCACCCAGGACAAGGACGAAGCGTTTGATGAACTCATGAACAGCATCGGCATCTCTCCAGCGTTGATCCGCAGCGTGGGCGGACAGCCGGAAACCCAGGGGTCTTCAACGGGGTCGGGACCCGGATCAGGAGCGGGTTCAGGAGAAGGCAGCGGTGAGGACTACGGAGGTTGCAGCTGCAAATGCGAAGACAGGGCCTTCGCGGACGAACTTTGTGAACTGTTCTGCGAAGAAGAGTTTGCGGCTTGCGAGTAGGCTATAGAGCGGAAATGACCAACACGTCAAGAAACTGCTGCCATCACAAGTCTGTCTGCATCACTAAAAAAATTTAGGACACCCACATAAACAGACTCGATCTGCATGGTTGGAATCGTAAATTGCTGTTTTTTTGTGACCTGTCAACTTGTTCGGGAAAGTTCGTGGGTGTCCTTAAATTTACTTACCTGGGCCAGGCGGCTTTAAGCATCATCCAGTTCGCCATCCATAGCCGCAAAATGCCATTCCAACGGCGCTGCTGATGTTTAACGCCGGCGTGGATCTGGGCCAGTTGATGTTTATTGCTGCCATTTTGCTGGTCAAAAGTGCATACTCAAAACTGGTCGGTGTCCATGGCGATGTTTTTACCCGGATGTCTGCATACAGCATCGGCTCGGTGGCGGCGTTCTGGACCATCGAACGAATCGCGGCATTCCAGCCCACACCGTTTTGAACCTGTGTTTACGGAGAATTCCTTGAAAAAGTCACCCGCCTTAACCTTGTTTCTGTTGTTAGCCCCGGTCTTGTGTCACGCCCAGGACAGCGACAACGCCGAACTTGCCAAGAAACTCGCCAACCCCATTGCGGCGCTGATTTCCCTGCCATTCCAACTTAATTATGATCAGGATATCGGTCCCACGGATGACGGTTCCAAAATCACATTGAACGTACAGCCCGTCATTCCCTTCTCGCTCAACGACGACTGGAACCTGATCAGCCGTACGATCGTGCCGGTCATCGACCAGCAAGATATCTTTCCGGGCGCTGGCGATCAGTTCGGGCTGGGCGACACTGTGCAAAGCCTGTTTTTCTCGCCCAAAGCGCCGTCAGGCAGCGGATGGATCTGGGGCGTGGGCCCGGTGTTCCTGTTACCGACAGGCACCGATGACCTGCTGTCCGCTGAAAAATGGGGTGCAGGCCCAACCGCAATCGCACTGAAACAAGAGGGACCATGGACCTACGGCGGGCTGTTTAACCACATCTGGTCCTTCGCCGGCGAGAGCGATCGCAGCGACATCAGCAACACTTTTCTTCAGCCATTCGTGAGTTACACGACGCCAACTGCTGTGACCTTTGCGCTCAACGCGGAATCCACCTACGACTGGAAAAGCGAGCAATGGAATGTGCCGGTCAACCTGATGGCTTCCAAGGT
>DATFLY010000025.1:0-24971 GCA_035267185.1 Lysobacterales bacterium
GATGCACTGGAAGACATCATTCCATTGGTCGAGCCTGAAGAAGAAACCATATCAATCAATGCGGGATTGAACGACGCCTGGTTTGATCCTACAACGCCTGGTCAGGGCTTTTTCATCACGGTGTTTCCAAACAGCACATCGATCTTCCTGGCATGGTTTACCTACGACACGGAGCGACCAGCACCGGAAGTAGCAGCCAACCTGGGAGAGCCAGGACATCGCTGGCTCACCGCGTTCGGAACATATTCTGAAAATTCCGCCGTTCTTGAAATCGAGTTGACATCAGGAGGGATATTTAATGAGCCTCAGCCAATGCCAGTTCAGGCAGGTGACGGAGAAATTCTGTTGGAATTTCATGGCTGTAACTCAGGCACGATCACCTTCAACATTGACTCAATTGACCAGCAAGGCGTGATTCCGATTGAGCGTATTGCGCTGGATAATGTGGCTGCCTGCGAGTCCACGCAGTGATCCTTTTTTCTGAATTGCTAGCAAGAACAAGCGCGGCTTGAGCCAACCATTTTCAAGGTCTGACAAAAGCCGCTAAGGAACCATTGATAAGGAGAGAATAATGAAATCCATTGAAGTTAGCAGGTTTTACGCTGCTACCATTGCAATTGTCGCCGGATTCGCCATTAATGATGTTATGGCGGATCCACCCGAGCATTCCAATGAGTTATCGGGCAGAATTTATGCAGTGCACGCCGAGGTTGTTGGTTCCCTGGATCCCGGGTTTCCTGTCGGAACAGAATTTGATAACTGCTATTCCTTCAACGAAGACGGCACCTGGTTTGACCCGCTGTACCCGGACTTTGGCATCGCCGTACCCGGTGTTTGGATCCAGCATGACGACCGTCCGCAGCTTGACTATACGGCGACCGTCGCGAACCAGTCAGAAACCCCCGGATTGCTACTGATCCAGAACGGCACGGCAACCCCAGGGCCTGCCAATGGTAGTTCGAAACTGGTGGCCTACACCACCGTATTTTTGATTGATGAAGGAAATCTGCCAGTCGTGGAAGTCAAATCAGTTGGTGAAGCTGTCGATTCCTGTCCGTATTTCTGACACCTATTGCCAGTCCTTTAGTCTGATCCTCTATCGAGTTTCAGTGACAGGGATGCGACCCGCTTCCCAAGCGCCTGGCACAGGGCGATTTCATCTTCGTCCAACTGACGGTCACCCTCCCAGCCCGAGTGATGGCTGGCTCCGTAGGGTGTGCCGCCTCCGGTGGTCGTGGACAGAGACTTTTCGGAATACGGAATACCCACCATCAGCATGCCGTGGTGGAGCAGTGGCAACATCATGCTCAGCAGGGTTGATTCCTGGCCGCCATGGAGACTGGCAGTTGAGGTGAAGACACCGGCCGGTTTGCCCTCCAGGACGCCCGAATACCATTCAGAAGCGGTGCCATCAATGAAATGCTTTAAGGCGCTGGCCATATTCCCGAATCGGGTGGGGCTGCCCAGTATCAGGCCGTCACACTCACTCAGATCTTCACGCCGAACATAGGGTGGTCCGGAGTCCGGCACGGCTGCTACAGGATCAAGACCATTGCCTACTTTCGGAACGGTGCGAATTTTGGCTGTAGCGCCTTTAACCTGCTCAACGCCGCGTGCCACCTGTCGGGCCATTTCCGCTGTATGCCCATGGGTGCTGTAGTACAGAACCAGGATTTGTCTGGTTTTATCTGAGCTCATTCGGTGTCACCGTCTGCTGGTGGGTGATTCACAGAATCCCGAGCACAGATTCTGGTGGCCTGCCAATGGCAGCTTTGCCATTTGACAGCACGATCGGTCGTTCAATCAGAATGGGTGTATTCACCATCGCCGATATCAGTTCCTCACGGCTCAGCTCCGGACGATCAAGATTCTGTTCCTTGTACTCGGATTGGCCCTTGCGCATCAGCTCGCGCGGCTCTCGTCCCAGCAGTGTAAGAATCTGCGAGAGCTCATCAGCATCGGGTGGGGTCTCAAGGTACAGCATGATTCGGGGTTCTATGCCCTGCTCTTTGAGTAATTCGAGCGTGGCTCGTGATTTTGAGCATCGTGGATTATGAAAAATGGTAACCGACATCTAATACACTGCCTGTGTTGCCCCAAAGAGGGATGAAGGGCATTCTATGGCTTTGCCGCCCCCTGGGTAAACCCATTCAATAACAGAGGCGAGTTCTTCACATGAAGAGTCAATCATTCAGCCTGGCAACATTTGATGCGGAACGCCTGCTTGTCAGGTTCCGGCACCTGATGCGCCATGTCTGGAAACATTTCAAAGAGGATCGCTTGTTTGAAGAGGCGGCGTCACTGAGCTATACCAGTTTGTTGGCGATGGTGCCGCTGCTGGCAGTTATTTTCGCGATCATTTCGGTTTTTCCTGTCTTCAGTGAGTGGGCAACACAGTTCCAGAGTTTTGTGTTTTCGAATTTTGTGCCAGCGGCTGGTGAAGTCATTCAGGGCTACATGGAAACGTTTCTCGAAAGCATTGGAAGCCTGACTTTGCCCGGCACTGTGATGCTTTTTGTGACTGCGCTTTTGCTGATGTTCCGCATTGAAGTTGCATTCAACAAAATCTGGCGTGTCACTGAGGCCCGCACGTTTACCAACCGTGTCGTGATGTACTGGGCAGTGCTGACGCTCTGTCCCATCATGATCGGTGCTTCAGCAGCTTTGGGCGCACAAAACCTCTTTGCTGCGTTGAATCTCGACAATGGGGTGCCGGCAGGGTTGAAGGGATTTGGTATTTTCCTGCTGATGTGGACAGCGTTCACGCTGATTTTTGTTCTTGTCCCAAATCGGAAGGTGCGTTTTCGCGATGCCATCGCGGGCGCATTTCTGACAACGGTGATGTTTGAGGTTGCCAAGGCTGCTTTTGTTGCTTACGTAACCAATGCCAACTATGCGGTGATTTATGGTGCACTGGCGACCATACCCATTTTCCTGTTCTGGCTGTATATCGTCTGGACCGTTGTTTTGTTTGGAGCTTCACTCGCCGCTTCTCTTACCACATTCAAATACCAGCCCAGGACTGACGCAGAGTGGCCCGAAGGTCTTGAGCTCCAATTGGCTTACCGTCTGGTGGGGCATTTGTGGGAGGCTCAGCGTCGTGGAAAAGTCATGGCAACTGCGCAGTTGCTGGAATTCGAACAGGATGCTTCTGAAAAGCAGGTCAGGGAGCTGCTTTCGAGATTGCGGGATAAAAATATAGTGGCATACGATCCCGACGAGGGATGGTCGCTGATTCGGGACCTCGAGGAACTCACACTTGGAGACCTGCAAAAATCAGGGCATTTTTACCTGCCACTCATTGACATTGAAAACAGTCCCCGGGGTGGAAGATTTGATGCTGCATTCCTCAGGGCACTTTCTGATATTCGGGATAATGGCAAAGGTGTGCTGCAAACCCCGTTGCGGCAGCTCTACCGGGCCAGCGCCTCCCGTACAGGGGCATAAGATCGCCGGTGATGCGGGCAGACACCAAACTCCTTTAACATCTGAAGGTGATGCCTGGTCGGGTAGCCCTTGTGTCGGTCAAAGCCGTAATGAGGAAATTCCTGGTGCAGGCCTTTCATTATTTCATCCCGATGAACCTTGGCAAGTATGCTGGCGGCAGATATGGCAGGTTCTGATTCATCGCCCCTGACAATGGTATGGCATTCGCAACTCAGGTCCGGTGCACGATTTCCATCAATCAGGGCCAATTCCGGAACTGGATCCAGTTTCTCGACCACAAGGCGCATCCCGAGCATCGTCGCCTGCAGAATATTGATTTCATCGATGGTTGCCACCTCGATGGCTTCAACTCGCCATGCCAATGCCTGATACCTGATTGCGGTGGCCAGTTTGTTACGTCTTGTTTCGCTCAGCTTTTTTGAGTCTGCCAGCCCATGGATTGGGCGTTCAGGGTCGAGAATCACTGCGGCCACCACAACCGGGCCGGCCAGGGGTCCGCGCCCGGCTTCGTCCACACCTGCACATAAAACCGAATGGCTCTTCACTGCTCCGGACCCAGGATTTTGCTGATTTCCTCGGCTGCACGTTCACTGGCATTGCACTGAAGTGTCCGGTGAATTTTCTGGAACTCCTCTTTCACATTGTCTCGTCTTTGTTGATCATCTATCCAGGCAGAAGCTTCTGTGGCAATGCGCCGGGCAGTCGCGTTTTCCTGGATCAATTCAGGGACCAGGATTCTGGCAGCGAGAATGTTGGGCAACGAGATCTGTTTGGCTTTAACCAATCCCGTGGCGCGAGCCAGTTTGTAAGTCGAAGCGGCCAGCCGATAGGTCACCACCATGGGGCGATTGATCAGAAGGGTCTCGAGTGTGACGGTCCCTGAAGCGCAGATCACCACGTCCGCAGCCGCGATGACATCCCTGACCCGACCTTCAATGGCCAACAGCTCAAGATCCTTGCGAGCGCCGAGTTGGGTATTGAAATACTCTGCCGCCCTGGGGTTTGCCAGGGCAGCCACGAATACGGTGTCGGGATGTTCAGATTTGAGCAGACGCGCTGCTTCCAGCATTGGCCCGGTGAGGCGTTCGACTTCACCCATTCGGCTTCCGGGCAGCAGTGCGTAGACTGGTCCCTGTTCACGAAGCCCCAGCGAACGACGGGCCTCGACCGGGCTGCTCACAGATTCAATCTGGTCAGCCATCGGATGTCCGACAAAAGCCGCCTGAATGCCGTGTTGCGACAGAAACTCCGGCTCGAACGGAAACAGGCAAAGTACGAGATCAACCGAGCGCTTGATCTTTTTAGTTCGCCAGGCCCGCCAGGCCCAGACAGTTGGACTGACATAATGAACCGTCCTGATACCTGCTTTTTTGAGTTGTTTTTCCAGACCCAGGTTGAAGTCCGGTGCATCGATACCGATGAACACATCCGGCTTCATTTCCAGCAGTCGCTGGCGAACGGTCTTGCGAATATGCCAGATTTTTCTGAAGTGCCTTAGCACTTCGAACAAGCCGAACACTGCCAGTTCAGAGCAGTCCCACCAGCATTCAAGGCCCGCTTTTCGCATGCGCTCTCCACCCATGCCCACAAAATGGCAGTCAGGAAAACGACTTTTAAGGCTTTTGATCAGGGCGGCGCCGAGTTGGTCACCCGAATCCTCTCCAGCCACCAGGGCAATGGTGAGGCTCATATCAGCCTGCATATTGCACCATGGCGTACACGGCATTGGAATTTATAATGAAAAATCGGTTGTTTGAATCTATTTGTGAAGAATTTTGCATGTTAAATGCTTGTCCTGTTCGAAATCAGACTCGATCTGACTTTGCATCCTGAATGATCCCCCTTGAGCAATAGCTATGGCTATTACTCTGCGGACTATCGTCCAGGCTGTTTTGCCAGCTTCACCCTGATCCCGAATCCCTGGTGCAATATGCAGGCTAGCGGATCATGCTTTTCTCTGTGGTGTCGAGAAACTCGACCAATGGTCTGACTTCGCTTGAATTTTCAGCCATTTCCACGAGTTTCTGGCGGGCTTCATCCAGTTGCAAACCCTGGCGATACAACACCTTGTATGCCCGCCGCACTTCCTGGATTTGTTCCGGGGTGAATCCGCGCCTGCGGAGCCCCTCGGTGTTGACACCCTTGGCTCTTGCCTTCTCCCCTGAAACAGTCACGTATGGCGGGATACTTTGATTCACATGACTGGCGAATGAAGTGAAGCTGTGCTCGCCAACCGTGCAGAACTGGTGGATGAGTGAATAACCTGAAAGTATGGCCCAGTCGCCTACAGTCACATGGCCGGCCAGCGATGTGTTGTTGGCCATTATGATGTTATCGCCCAGAACGCAGTCGTGGGCAATATGAACACAGGCCATGATCCAGTTGTTGTTGCCGATGATGGTTTTGCCGCCACCCTGGATGGTGCCACGACTGAAAGTGCAAAGCTCCCGGATGTAAGTGTCTTCCCCGATAATCAGCTCCGTGTCCTCGCCGTCGTATTTCTTGTCCTGTGGTTCCTCTCCAATGGAGGCAAACTGGAAAATTTTAGTGCGAGCCCCGATCGTGGTACGGCCTGTCAGCACAACATGGGGGCCGATCCAGACATCCGGGCCAAGGGTGACTTTTGGGCCGACCAGGGTATAGGCACCTACCTGGGCACTCTCATGAACTTTCGCGCCTTCTTCAACAATGGCTGTTGGGTGAATGTTACTCATTGTTTAATCTTTCCTTCCGGCACAAAGGAGCTGGCAGCTTGAAACTCGCTTGTCGTCCACGAATGCTTCGCAGGAATACTGTCCCATGCCTCGCATGATGCGCTTTTGGGTGACCTTCAGAATCAACTGATCGCCTGGTTTCACTATCTGGTTGAATCGTGCATTGTCGACTTTCACGAGGTAATAAAGCTCGCCCTTTTTACCAGCAGTTTCCGCGGCCAGGTGGGCCAGCATTCCGGCAGCCTGGGCCATGGCCTCTATGATCAGGACACCCGGCATGACGGGATTACCCGGGAAATGTCCGTTGAAGAATGGCTCGTTGATCGTAACGTTTTTTAGCCCCACAATCTTTTTTTCTTCGCCCAGTTCCACGGACAAGACCCGGTCAATCAGCAGGAATGGATAGCGATGGGGAAGATACTCCAGTATCCGGGCGGCTTCGACAGGACCCAGGGTTATGGTTTCGTTCTCATTGGTTTCAGTCATCTTTTTTGCCTTGTGCCTGTTGCTGGGGCGAATTTGATTTTTCCAGTTGTTTGGTGCGGCTATAGAGCGAATTGAGTTTCAGAAGTTGTACGAGGGTTCGTTGCCACTGACGAATCGGTTGCGCCGGGATAGAGCCACTCCAGGTTTGCCCGGCCTGATCGATATCTTTCAGCACATTCGAGCCTGCTGCAATGGTGGATTTATCGGCAATGGTGAGGTGACCACTGATGCCAACTTTTCCGGCAATCAGGCAATAGCGCCCAATTCGTGTGCTACCCGCGATGCCGGTCGACCCGGCCACGGCGGTGTGAGCTCCGATATGCACATTGTGTCCGATCTGGACCTGGTTATCGATACGAACGTCGGCTTCCAGAATTGTGTCATCAATTGCACCACGGTCGACGCAACTGTTGGCGCCAATTTCGCAATCGTCCCCGATTGTGACACCTCCGATCTGGGGGACTTTTTCCCACCCTCCGGACTCCTTATCGCTTGCAAATGCGATTCCGAATCCATCTGAGCCGATCACCGCTCCGGCATGGATGATGACCCGATTACCCAGGTGGACACCGTCATTGAGCGTCACATTGGGGTAAAGGTGACAGCCATCACCCATGGTGCAGTTGGGTCCGATGACTGTTCCCGCTGAAATAGTGCAGCCATTTTTGATCACACAATTCTCGCCAATCACCACGTTGGGTCCGATGCTCGCATCGGTGCCAATACTGGAGGTTGAATTGATGATGGCATTCTCATGGATGCCCGGCGGTGATTTTGGTCTTGGGTCAAACAACGAGGCTATGCGCGCGTAGGCAAGATACGGGTCCGCCGCTATCAGGGCATTGCCCTGGCAACGATCTGCATTTTCTGCCTGGATCAGCACGGCACCGGCGGTTGTTGTCGCAAGTTGTGGTGTATAGGAGGGATTGGCAAGGAAGCTTATCTGGTTGGGCGTTGCGTCCTTCAGCGTTCCGACCCCGTCGATGATGTGATCTGGTTCGCCGCGTAGTTCAAGACCGAATTGATCGGCCAGTTGCTGGAGCCTCATGTTCTGTTGGCCCTAGTTGCCCAGCTCAAGCTGATCAGCCTGAAACTCAGCCTCCAGTTGATCGAGAATCATATCGGTAATATCAAGATCCGGGCTGGCATAGACCACAGGGCTTGAAATGATCAGGTCGTAACCGTTTCGTTCAGCGATTTCCTGGACTGCCAGATTGATCTGTTCCTCGAGCCGCTGTACTTCTTCGGTTCTGCGAAATGACAGTTCATCACGAAGATCTTCCTTGCGCCGGTCGACATTGCGGCGCAATTCCAGAACCTCCCGTTCCAGTCTTCGGTAGTCATCGGATGTCATGTCGGCCTGGGTAAGTTGGCTTTCCATCAGGGTCAATCGGGATTCATCGAGCTCGATGGCGTCGTTGCGGGCACGAAACTCCTGATCGAGCAATGAACGGCCAGCGACCACCTGTGGTGCGTTGTCCAGCACCTTCTTCATATCGACATATCCGATTTGCGCGGGTTGTGCGTGGGCATAGGAAACCAGCGTCACGCTGAGAAGCATAACGAGAAGCGGGCACAACACACTCCGGACGCACCTGTCCATGCTTCGCATTGTACACCGAAATCAGGGGTTTATGGTACCTGGGTTGTCGCTGGGGTATGTGTGTGTCTGCCGGTGTAATGGAAGGTGTTCGCGGCGCCCTCGCCGCGACCATTCCAAAGAGAAGCGTTACAAATCGATTTGGTACAGGGAGCGTAGGCAAACGAGGTAGTTACGGCTATCGGGTTTTTGAAAGAAGTGGCTGCCTCGTGCCGTTACGCGTACCAAAGGCCGCGAGGTAACTAAAAAATGCTTGTGAAGGGCGGGGTGAAGGTAGCAACTCAAAGAGTCGCTGTGAGGCCTGTATGCCAGCAAGTAACTACTAGAACGTGGTACCAAAGGAGAACTGCAGATCTTCTGTGCGGTCGCCTTCGCGATCATTGAAGGGGAATGCATAGCTGATGACGATCGGTCCAATGGGTGCTTCCCAGGTCACCGACACACCCGCCGATCCGCGAAGCTTGTCGGCGTCAAACGCATCAATATTCTCGTAAACGTACCCGCTGTCGACAAACAGGGCCACTCGAGTACCACTCTGGCCGCCCAGCGCGAACGGAAGCGCGAGTTCGATGCCACCGGTGACCTTGAAGTCACCACCCACCGAACGACAGAAAGGATCCTTGGGTCCCAGCGTGTTGTCGTCATAGCCCCTGATGTCGCGAACGCCGCCCGAATAAAAATGTTCGTAAAACGGAAGGCCTCTGTCGATACCAACCACATCGGTTGGATCGCAACGGCCTTCCTGTCCGGGTACCAGTTCCGTTGGCACTGGTTCAGCCAGCGATTCCTCATCGTAGTTGTCATAGGCCTCGCCGTAACCCAGGTTTCCTTTAACAGCGAAAACCAATCCACGCCAGATCTCCATGTACTTCACGCCGCGATACAGCAGTTTGTAGTACTCGCGAGAACTGCCCGGCAGCGACGTCTGCAACGTCAGGCTTTGGGATGAACCGCGTGTTGGATTGAGGAAGTGATTGCGACTGTCGCGTGTCCATGAAACCGACCAGTCGAAAGTATTGAATTCACGCTCATCCTTGGAAAGGATGTCGTCGCCATTGAAGTCCAGTGTGTGCGACAGCGGATCCAGGGGTGCCGGTCTCAGAACTGTTTCAAGGCACTCTGTGGGCATCTCCGGATCGTCAAACTCGATACAGTCCAGGACACCAAGATTGATGGTGGAGTCCCTGTAGCCCAGGTTGGTTCTCAGGTAATCAATCTCGGTGACGGGAATACCCAGTGTTCCACCGACAGCCCACTCACTACTGGTGAATGCCGAAATGTTGGCTGCCTGCTGATCGAATTCCTGGAAACGCGCGTAAAAACCCCGGCTGACCCCGTCCTCGGTCCAATACGGGTTGTCGTAGGAGAGGTTAATGCTGCTCAGGATCCTGCTGTGCGACACACCGAATCCAAGCCGCTTGCCACTTCCCAGGAAGTTGTCCTGCTGAATACTGAGTGAAGCGATCAGTTCCTGGACCTGTGAATAACCCAGGCCGACCGTAAAACTACCTGCCGGGCGTTCAACAACCGTCACGATTACGTCAATCTGGTCATCCGTGCCAGGCACGGCGGGTGTCTCTATTTCCACGGTTTCAAAATAGGACAGGCGCTGCATTCTTACCCGGGAGCGGTCAATCGCAGCCTGCGAGAACCATGCCCCTTCAAACTGCCGCATTTCCCGACGCATCACCTCGTCCTTGGATTTGGAGTTCCCGACAAACTGTATTCTTCTGACGTAAACGCGTTTGCCCGGGTCAACAAAGAAATTGACCGAAACCAGGCGATTGTCACGATCGACATCAGTAATGGGGTTCACATTGGCAAAGGCGTAACCGATATTCGAGAGAACTGAAGTGATGTTGTCGACACTCTGTTCAATTTCCTTGCGCGAAAAAATCGCTCCGGGCTGGACGATGATCAATCGCTGAAGGGTGCCTTCGTCAATCACCAGGTCGCCAGTGATCTGAACATCTTCCACGCTGTATATGTCACCTTCAACAATGTTGGCGGTGATAAAGATGTCCTTTTTGCTCGGGCTGATTGAAACCTGTGTTGATTCAATATTGAAATCCACGTAGCCACGATCGAGATAGTAGGAGCGCAGAATTTCAATATCACCCGAGAGTTTTTCGCGGGAGTACTGATCCTTGCTTGACCAGAAATTCCAGAAAGGTGGAATACCTGCCTCAAAATCTTCAGTGATCTCATCATCAGTGAAAACGGTGTTGCCCACGACGTTGATGTGTCGAATCTGCGCAACCTTTCCTTCGTCAATGATGATGGCGATGCGAACGCGGTTTCGTTCCAGTTCAGTAACACGTGTGTCCACGCTGACTGCGTAACGACCCTGGCTGAAATACTGCCTCACCATCTCCTGCTGAAGCCTGTCCAGGACCTGGCGGTCATAGACCTCGCCTTCCGATAAACCCACATCAAACAGCACGCGATAGAGGTCTTCGTCCTTGATGGCCTTGTTGCCAGTCAGGGTGATGTTTGCAATAGCGGGACGTTCGCGAACATTGATGACCAGGATGGTGCCTTCATGTCCAAGGCTGACATCCTGGAAAAAGCCGGTTTTGTAAAGCTCCCGAATGGCCGATCGGGCATTCGCCGCCGTCATTCGATCACCAGGATCAACGGGCAGGTAATTGAATATCGTGCCCTCAGATATTCTCTGAAGGCCTTCTACCCGGATGTCTGAGATGATGAATGGTTCTAGCGCAAATGCCTGGCCGGCCCAGAGCACACAGCCCAGAACCAGGGCCAAAATTCTTGTCATTAATAAATTTCCGATTCCGCCGCTTTTTCTAACTTTTTGCATCAGCGGCGCAGTCTAACCAATTAGCCGTAAAATATCGTTAACGAACGCCAGCCCCATGAGTGCCGCCAGCGCCATCAATCCAAAATATTGTCCGGCTACCTGAAACTGTTCAGATACCGGACTTCCTTTGGCCCATTCTATCAGGTAAAAAACGATGTGACCTCCGTCCAGCACAGGAATCGGCAGGAGGTTGAGAATGCCAAGGCTGAGGCTGATCAGGCCCATGAAAAACAGGAAGTTGGACAAACCCAGGCTGGCCGAATCATTGGCAAACTGAGCGATGGTGATTGGTCCGGAAAGGTTTTTCACCGATGCCTTTCCAGTCAGCATTCGGCCCAGCATGCCAAGGGTTGAGGTGGTCAGTCTCCAGGTTTCATTAAATGCACGTGGAATACCCTCAAGCGGGCCAAGTCGAACCACGGTTCGGCTCTGTTCCCAGGTCGCCATTGTTTCCTCGCTGGGAGGTTGATTTACGATCCCGAGAATCAGGCGCTTGGAGAACGTGCCGGACTTTTGCATCTGGGGGCGAACCTGAACGTCCATTGTGAAACCATCGCGATCAATTACCATGTCCAATGGTTCACCAGCACGCCCGAACTGTTGCAACAGCCGGCCAATGTCGGTCCATTGTTCGACAGGCTCCGTCTGGATGCTGATGATGCGATCACCTGATTCAAGGCCGGCCCGCTGTGCCGGTGTATCCGGGTTGACTGAACCGACAATCGGCGGGAGATCAGGCCGCCACGGGGTTATTCCAATTTCAGCAAGCGCCTGCTCTTCGTCAATCTGGTCCGGAAGTGTATTCAGTTCAAGGAGGTGTCGAGATTCGATACCACCATTTGCACGAACAGTGATCTCAACGGGTTCGCGGTCAAGCGCCTTTGCCATTAAAGCGATGTGTGCGTATTGCCAGCTGCTGGTTGGCTCATCGCCCACTGCAATGATCTCGCTGTTTGCGGGAACTCCGGCCTGAGCAGTCAGGCCATCGACGTCGCCAATGATGGGGCGAGCCTGTGGAATCCCGACCATGAACATCAGCCAGAATGCCAGCACAGCGAATATCAGGTTGAAAGCCGGGCCGGCAAGAAGGATCGCGATCTTCTTGGCAGGGTGCTTCGAGTCCATTGTCTGGTCCCGTTCCTGCTCAGTGACTTCATGCTCACGGGAATCCAGCAACTTCACATAGCCGCCAAGCGGGAGTGCTGCAACCACATATTCGGTACCGTCCCTGCCCATTCGTGACCACAAGGGACGTCCGAATCCCACTGAAAACCGCAATACCCTGACGCCAAAACGACGCGCCACCCAGTAGTGTCCGAATTCGTGAAAAGTAACAAGAACGCCAAGTACAACGATCAGCCACCAGACAGAACTGATGAATTCAATCATGGTGGTTGTTTCCTGTATCAGACATATCAGTGTCGCTCATTTCGGCAAAATTCCCGGGTTACATGTCTTACTCTCTCGTCGCAGGCCATGATGTCTTCGATGCTGCTAATCTCTTCTATTGACCCTGTATCGAGCACTTTACTGACAATGCTCGCGATGCGGTCAAAGGCAATCTGGCCATTGAGAAAACATTCGACAGCGACTTCATTGGCAGCGTTCAGTGTAATGGGGGCATTTCTGCCCACTTTCATCGCCTGGTAGGCAAGATTTAGCCCCGGGAAGCGATCGGTGTCCGGGTCCATAAAGGTGAGATCGGTGGCTTTTGCCAGGTCGAGACGCTCTACTCCGGCATCAATTCTTCCGGGCCATGCAAGGGTGTGGGCGATGGGTGTGCGCATATCCGGACTGCCAAGTTGCGCGAGGACCGAACCATCCCTGTAACAAACCATGGAGTGAACAATGCTTTGCGGGTGGATCAGCACCTTGAGTTGATCGGGCCGGGCGCCGAACAACCAGTGTGCTTCGATTAACTCAAGACCCTTATTCATCAGCGTTGCTGAATCGACAGAAATCTTTCTTCCCATGTCCCAGTTGGGGTGCGCACAGGCCTGGTCAGGCGTTACCTTCTTCAATTCTTCCGCAGGAGTGGTCAAAAATGGGCCGCCGGAGGCAGTCAGGATGATTCGGTCGACACCGCAATCCTCGAGTGGATTGTCGCTGCGCAAGCTGAACTCCTCCGGCAACGCCTGAAATACAGCATTGTGTTCCGAGTCAACCGGAAGAATCTTCGCGCCAGATTGGCGGGCCGCCGATATCAGCAGTTGTCCGGCAATGACCATCGATTCCTTGTTTGCGAGCAACACTTTCAGGCCCCGTTCTGCAGCATGTAGCGTCGGCGCAAGGCCCGCGGCACCCACGATGGACGCCATGACAGTATCCAGTTCAGGATGCGCCACTGCTTCAAGCAGTGCCTCGGCACCACTCATGGCTGTTGCATCGCAACCGAGGTCACTCAGCTCCTGTGCCAGCAATGATTCCTTGTCAGGGTCTGAAATTACTGCCAGGCGTGCATTGAACTGTTTGCACTGTCGTGCCAGCTTCTTCGCGTTGCTGTGGGCTGTCAGGGCGACCACTTCAAACCGGTCCGGATTTCGGGCAATGACATCGAGAGTATTTGTCCCGACCGAGCCGGTCGAACCAAGTACAGCGATCTTCTGTGCCATGTCACATCCTGGGTTCACCGGTTCACCTTGAAATCAACAGAAGTCCGAAAGCGAAAAAGGGCGCTGCTGAAACCAGACTGTCGAAACGATCGAGCAGACCACCATGTCCTGGCAACAGGTTTCCGGTGTCCTTGAGGCCCAGCGTGCGTTTCTGAATGCTGATAAACAAATCCCCGCCAACAGAGATCAACATTGTAACGGCAGCGATGACTGAAATTTTTAGTGGATTAACCTGAAGAAAAGGCAACAGCTTTGTATAAGCCGCAGTCACCACCAGCGCCAGGACCATTCCGCCCCAGAATCCGGCCCAGGTTTTCGAAGGACTGATTGATGGCGAAAGTTTTCGACCTCCAAAATGTCGACCGCTGAAGTACCCGCCAATGTCGGCAGCCCAGACAATCATCAACAGGCACAAAATCCAGTATTGACCATTCGGCAGATCCCGGATCAGGGACAATGCCAGCCAGACAAAAGTCATGCTGGCAATGGCGCTTGAAAACCCCAGCGCGGAATACATTTTTGACGCTGGCCGATCGGGTTTGAAAGCGGCCAGCTGAAGCAGCATCAGGCACCAGATCAGGCAACCACCAGCCAGCAATGCGAATGACAATTGGGTGGTGTACTCCCAAAAGTTGAAGAAAATCATAAAAATGCTTGCCTGGACGATCAACAGGAGTGCTGTGCCTGCTTTGCCCAGATTGGCCAACCGGGCATACTCGATAGCGCTGACCAGCCACAGAACACTCATTGCCGTTCTGAAAACCTCGGGAGAGGCGAAAAACACCAGGGCAAAGGCCATGGGTGCGATGACGAGCGCGGTCAGAATTCGTTGCTTCAACATGGGTTGAGGCTAGCTCGCTTTTTCTTTCTGGGTTTTTGAAATCGCGCCGTATCGGCGTTCGCGTCTGCTGTATGCCTCTATCGCACGGTCTATCTCTTCGCCGTCAAAGTCAGGCCACAAGACCGACGAGAAGTAAAGTTCACTATAGGCTGCCTGCCACAAGAGAAAATTGCTGATTCGCATTTCTCCTCCTGTGCGAATTAACAGGTCTGGTTCTGATCCTCCGGCAGTGGCCAGTTTCGCAGAAAAAAGAGTTTCGTTGATTTCATCAGGCTGGATTTTGCCTTCATGTACATCCCGGGCAATCAGGCGGGCTGCATGCGTGATGTCCCATCGGCCACCGTAGTTGGCTGCGACGTTCAGGGTCATCCTGTAATCGGATGGGTTTAATGCCAGGACCCGGTCGATTCTGTTTCGCAGGTTGTCCTGAAAACGGTTGAGATCACCGATAAAGCGTATGCGAATGTTGTTTTTGTGTAGTTCCGCCGCTTCCTTATTCAGCGTCCGCATAAACAATTCCATCAGCCGGCTGACTTCGGTTTCAGGGCGTTTCCAGTTTTCGCTGGAAAAGGCAAAAACAGTCAGTTCACTGATGCCCTTTCGGCCACAGTGTTCAACCACCCTGCGGAGTGCTTTGAGTCCTGCCTGGTGACCCATGGTCCTGGGCCTGGAACGCTTCTCGGCCCAGCGACCGTTGCCATCCATGACGATGGCAATATGGGCCGGCAGGCCGGATTTGGGTTCCGCGGACATTGGTGGGCCGGGATGCTTAGATTTCGAGGAGTTCTTGTTCTTTCTCGGCGACAATTTCGTCGACCTTGCCTACCGCCAGGTTGGTCAACTCCTGAATTTCCTGTTCGGTGCGGCGCTCGTCATCCTCTGTGATTTCCTTGTCCTTTAGTAACTCTTTGACATGGTGATTCGCGTCGCGTCGAATATTTCGTATGGCGATTTTGCTGTTTTCACCTTCGTGATGAACCACCTTGCCCAGCTCCTTGCGTCGTTCCTCGGTCAGCGGAGGCAGGGGAATGCGAATCACATTGCCAGCCGTGGTCGGGTTAAGGCCCAGGTCAGATTTGAGAATTGCCTTCTCGATCACCGGCACCATGTTCTTGTCCCACGGTGTGACCGAAAGAGTGCGGGCATCCTCGATGCTGACCGTTGCAGCCTGTCCAACCGGCACTTCGCTGCCGTAGTAGTCCACATGCACATGTTCCAGCAGACTGGGGTGCGCCCTGCCAGTGCGAATTTTGGCCAGTTCGTGACGCAGTGCCTCCAGGCTCTTGCTCATTCTCGACCTGGCGTCGGTTTTAATATCTGCGAGCATCAAAGCAGCTCCTTTTAACTGATGAGAGTGCCAATGGAACCGCCCTGGGCCAGCTTCCTGAGATTACCTTCTCCGAACACATCAAATACCCGGATTGGCATCTCCTGGTCACGGCACAGGACAATGGCGTTGGCGTCCATGACACCGAGTTTGCTCTCGATGACGTGGTCGTAACTGAGTTCCTCGAATCGTTTGGCCTCGGGGTGGGTCTCGGGGTCAGCGTCGTATACGCCGTCCACTCGAGTTGCCTTGAGCAGGATATCCGCGCCCACTTCGATTGCGCGCAATGCTGCAGCGGTGTCGGTAGTGAAAAATGGATTACCTGTACCAGCGGCACAAATGACCACCCGGCCTTTTTCAAGATGACGCTGCGCGCGGCGCCGAATGTAGTCTTCACATACGTCATGAATGGACAATGCAGACATGACACGCGCATCAATTTCAAGGCTTTCCATGGCATCCTGCAACGCCAGCGCGTTCATGACCGTCGCCAGCATCCCCATGTGATCGCCGGTGACCCGATCAATGCCTGCTTCTGCAAGCCCGGCTCCGCGAAAAATATTTCCGCCGCCAATAACCACGGCAATTTCAACACCCATCCTGGCAACTTCGCCGACTTCGCCGGCAATCCGATGAATGACCGCCGGGTCAATGCCGTAATCTTCGCCACCCAGCAATGCTTCACCGCTGAGCTTGAGGAGAATTCGGTGGTGGGCTGTTTCCGTCACGTTACCTGCTGATTGAACCTTGGAATTGTCAGTGTCTGATTATAAACGCCTCACCGGGCGCGCGTGTTTCTGAATTCGGGTCAGCCGCCCTGAGCTTGCTGCATAACTTCTTCAGCAAAGTTGGACTCTTCGACTTCGATGCCTTCCCCTACCGCAAGACGTTCGAATCCGCTCACGGAAGCGCCAGCCTGAGACAGCAGTTTTTCTACCGTGATATCGCTGTCCTTCACAAAAGGCTGGCCCAGCAGGGTAATTGCAGACAAGTGTTTGCGTAACCTGCCAGTGACCATTTTTTCGATGATTTCGGCTGGCTTACCGGAATCGGCAGCCTGCGCAATCAGGATTTCCTTTTCCTTGGCAACAATATCTTCCGGGACATCGTCAGCTGAAACAAATTCAGGTGACATGGCGGCAATATGCATGGCCAGATCACGGGCAAGTGATGCGTCCTGTCCGTCAAGGTCAACCAGTACGCCAATTTTACCGCCATGGACGTAAGCACCCAGGGTGCCATCAGTCTGGCAGAAAACCATGCGGCGCACCTGTACGTTTTCTCCGATCTTGGCCACCAGTGCCTGGCGAGCCTGTTCGACCGTTGCGCCGTTAATTTCGGTGTTCATCAAGGCATCGATGTCTGTATTGCCCAGTGTCAGTGCATTGTCAGCGACTGCCTGGGTGAATGACAGGAAGTTTGCATCTTTGGCAACGAAATCAGTTTCGCAGTTGATTTCGACCAGCACAGCACGATGATTGTCATCTGACGAGGCCAGTGCAATTTTTCCTTCAGCAGCTGTACGGCTTGCTTTTTTGTCCGCCTGCGCCAGGCCGGATTTGCGAAGAAATTCGATCGCGGCATCAATGTCGCCACCGGTTTCAACAAGTGCTTTTTTGCATTCCATCATTCCGGCGCCAGTGCGCTCGCGGAGGTCCTTTACCATTGCAGCAGTGACTGCCATTATCCTATTCCTCTATCTGTTCTTTCAGTTCAGTTCCAATCAACGTCAGTAATCGACGTTGGGTCATTCCGCCTTGTCTTCGCTGTCTTTGGTGTCCTTATCTGCCTTTTTTGCTGCCGCTTTCTTGGCAGTCTTTTTGGCGGTCTTTTTAGCTACCTTTTTGGGCGCTTCGGACGCTTCTTTATCCGCGGAATCGGCCTTCTTTTCTGCAGCTGCATCTTCAGCCGTTGTTTCTTTTGCATCAGTTTTTTCGGCTTCAGGTTCTGCTTTGGCTTCCTCGGCCTTAGGTTCTGCTTTGGCTTTCTTGAGCTCTTCAGCCTCAGGTTCGGCCTTGGCTTCCTCGACCTTAGGTTCTGCCTTGGCTTTCTTGGGCTCTTCAGCTTCAGGTTCGGCCTTGGCTTCTTTAGCCTCAGGTTCGGCCTTGGCTTCCTCGACCTTAGGTTCTGCTTTGGCTTTCTTGGGCTCTTCAGCTTCCGGTTCGGCCTTGGCTTCTTTAGCCGGCGCTTCGTCTGAACCATCCGAGGCTTTTGCTTCTGCAGCCGATGGTGCTACTGGCGGCTTGCCTGCTACTTTCTTGCTGACTTTCTTACGGGTTACTTTCTTCGCGGTCTTCTTGCCAGGCTTGCCGGAATCAGCCTTACGACCCTTGCGTTTGATCGGGTTGCCTTCAGCATCCAGCTCGACAAACTCGTCACTCGACTCGACCTGAGGTGCAGAGGCGCGTCCTTCCAGCACAGCATCAGCTGCCAATTCCGTGTAAAGACGGATTGAGCGGATGGCATCATCGTTGCCCGGAATCACGTAATCAATTTTCTCAGGAGAACAATTGGTGTCCACAACGGCAATCACGGGAATACCCAGTTTGCGGGCTTCCTTAACTGCTATGTCTTCGTGTCCAACATCCACAACAAACAATGCATCAGGCAGACCTTTCATGTCCTTGATGCCACCCAGGCTTTTTTCTAGCTTGTCCCGCTCACGCGTCAGCTGCAGCACTTCTTTCTTAACCAGGTGATTGACTTTTCCGTCATCCATCATCTGGTCGAGCTGGTGCAGCCGTTTAACCGAAGCCTTAATGGTGCGGAAGTTGGTCAGCATGCCGCCCAGCCAGCGTTGAGAAACATAGGGCATATTGCAGCGCTGTGCTTCTTCCTGAATGGACTTTGTGGCCGCCCGCTTGGTGCCAACAAAAAGAATGGTTCCACGCTTTGATGCGATCTTGCTGATGATATTCAGCGCGTCGCTCAGTAGCGGTACTGTCTTCTCCAGGTTGATAATGTGAATTTTGCCCCGGGCGCCAAAGATGAACGGCTCCATTTTGGGGTTCCAATAACGGGTCTGGTGACCGAAGTGCACGCCAGCTTCCAACATCTGACGCATAGTAAAATCTGCCATGAAAAAATTCCTGCTCACATGGAACCTACAGCCAGGCGACTGCAAAATTCCAGGGTTAAACCTCCACGCACCCGTTCCAGAAACCCCTGTGCCTGCCTACTGGCGGGTGGGGCACCCATCTGGACCATTGCGGTGCGGGTTCGAATTCGGCGAAATTTCCTTTCGCTTTCGCTCGCTCGCCGTAGACGAGTGAAAGCAGCCGGACTTTATACCAGAAAGATATGAAAACCACAAGAATAATGAGGTTTTTCCGGGCCTGAATCAATCCATTTCTTTCAGCGCTTCTTTGGAGGCTTTGATCCACTCTTTCTGGCTCTTGCGAAAATGTGCAGGTGCAAGTGACGCGTCGTTGATGATGTTTTCGAATTCCTTCCGCGCATTCGCCTGATCATCCTGATTCGCAAGTGCGATCGCCAGGCGGTATCTGGCTTCGGCTCCCGGAAAATATCCAGCCACCTCACGGAATTCGGAAATTGCTTCCTGATTATGACCGGAGGCATCAAGTGCTCTTGCGTAAAGCAAATGACCTTGTGCCGAGGTATGCTCCGGGTTTTCCTTCCTCTGGCTTTCGATTGCCTTGATGGTTGCCGGCCAGTCCTCGATCAGGAAACGCGCCTGGGCTTCCAGTAAAAGAAGAGTCGCGTCGTTTTCGAAAAAGCCACTGCGCGATTGTTCCAGAATTTCCAGTGCCTCTTTGGGCTTGTCAGCATTGATTAGTGCCTGGGCATAGCGACGCCCGTTTTCGGCATTCGCCGATTGTTCCCAGGCCCTGGCACAGTCACGGACGTCACCGCCGGGATCGACCAGTTGCATCACGCCTCGTTTTGCTTTCTGGCCGGTTACTCCACCCATAAAAGAGGGCATGATTTCCATAAAAAGGTATGCGACACCGCCAACCAGGGGCAGTAGCAGCAGCACCCAGATCCAGATCCTGTCGCGTCCGGTTTTCAAAACATGCACGATAAGCAAGAGCTGAATGAAATATGTGACGTAGATGGGCATTTTGAGTTTGACGTGAAGCGTCAGCCTGGTGACGGAGTTTGTCAGTAATACTGCGTAGTTAGTGAGCAGTTTGACCCGCACAAGTTCAAATTCAACCGTCAAAAGGCCATCTGGCGACGTTTTCCCCGCTTAATGAGCAATAATAATGCTGTTGGTACGATTCCTGCATTACTTCTGGGTGAAGGAGGATCGAGCACAAGAAAGTGATTTATTCAATTAAGGTAAATCAATCACTTACGAAAAACCCTTGTGTGATGTTCGAAAAGTCTGTTAGATTACGGTTTGCAGTGTTTCCATCCTTCGGGAGCACGGCCAGGGGGAAATCAGGGCGAGGATTCGCCGAGTAAACAGGGGTTTCAGTATTTCTCCGAACAATTGACGGCAAAGGATATGCCGTCGCCAAGTTTATGACGACATGGAGGTCGGAATGAATCACTACGCTTACCCGCACACCTGCGGGAAATTACCCAGTATCTGTACAGAAACCAGTGTTGCCATTCGCGGGGGTGGTACAGGCTGATTCTGATCTGAATCTCAACGAGGACCTGTCCCCAAGCAAAGTTTGCTGTTGAAGGCGTATGCCTGCTGCTGCAAACGGATACAGGCTCCTCTAGGTCCGCTATCTCATATCCCTGTGCCAGCGGGCCTCCAGCGAGACATCCTGGGGTCCCTTCTTCCAGGATGCGTCGGGCCGGAAGCGAAAGCTTCCGGCCCATTTTTTTCTCTTCTGCTCCGTAAGGAAGCTTGTTGTCGAAATTTTCCTTCCCTGCTTCATGGTCGCGCAGGGCGCGACCACGAAGGCGGCTGCGTTGAATTTCAACTACCCCATCGGCTGTGCTTTTTGCGCGGGGCTGCTTCGTAAGTGACGGTGATGTTGGATAGTCGCTTGCCTTCTTTGCTGATTGCAAAATTCATAATGAGCAAAACCGTCGGCACTCCTCTCCAACGACCCCATCGGTTGTGCTTTTTCCGATGGCTGCTCCGTAAGGAAGCTTGTTGTCGAAATTTTCCTTCCCTGCTTCATGGTCGCGCAGGGCGCGACCACGAAGGCGGCTGCGTTGAATTTCAACTACCCCATCGGCTGTGCTTTTTTGCGCGGGGCTGCTTCGTAAGTGACGGTGATGCTGGATAGTCGCTTGCCTTCTTTGCTGATTGTAAAATTCATATATGAGCAAAACCGTCGGCACTCCTCTCCAACGACCCCACCGACGCTTCCAAGGCCTGAAAGTGGTATTCTGGGCCGCTGAAATTGGGTTAACTGTGATGAGCGACAAAGACACCAAAAATTCTGCTGCCGAGAAAAATCTTCGTGAAATTGAATCGGGTATTCGCACCGATTTGCGCGAGGGCCTGACGTACGACAATTACCTGCATCTGGATCGTGTGCTCAACGCTCAGGAATTGCATAGCGATCCTGCCCACCATGATGAGATGCTGTTTATCATCCAGCACCAGACTTCCGAGCTGTGGATGAAACTCATCGTTCACGAACTCAAATCCGCGATCCGGCATATTCAGGCAGACAATCCTGGGCCGGTTCTGAAAATTCTGTCCAGGGTCAAGCAGGTGCAGCGACAGCTTTTTGAGCAATGGTCGGTGCTGGAAACCCTGACGCCGACCGAATACGCACAATTTCGCAATGTACTGGGTCAGAGTTCAGGTTTTCAGTCTCTCCAGTACCGAATGGTTGAGTTTCTGCTTGGCAACAAGAACAGGGGCATGATAAGCGTCTTCAGTCATGACGATGAGGGCTACCGGCTCATCAAGGATGCACTCGAATCACCCAGTATTTATGACGAATTCCTGATCTACCTTGATCGTCAGGGTCACGATGTTCCCCGTGAACACCTCGAACGCGACTGGCGAGTGCCACACCAGCGCAGTGACAACCTGGTTCCTGTATTCAAGCGTATTTATGAAAACCCGGATGAGTACTGGGCCGAATACGATATGTGCGAAAAAATGGTCGATGTCGAAGAAAGTTTCCAGTTATGGCGTTTTCGCCACATGAAAACCGTTGAGCGAATCATTGGCTACAAGCGCGGTACAGGTGGTTCGTCCGGTGTGGGCTTTCTCAAGAAGTCGCTCGAGCTGACTTTCTTTCCTGAGCTCCTGGATGTTCGCACCGAGATTGGTGATCCGACCGGCAAGTGCCCCATGTCTGGCTAATGATGCAGGAGCGGTGCCTCGCCGCGAATGGTTACCTCAGACCCTTAATGATCTCATAGCTGAGAATTGCTAGGCTACCTCGGATACAGGGTGTTCACAGAGTTTTTCGGCTTTCTCCTGCAACGTGTGCATCATCTCTTCCAGAAGAGCGCGATTACCTGAGCTGAGCGAAGCCAGGAGTTCGTTTTCATAGGCCGCAGCCAGGGGCACGATCGATTCCAGCACCCGTTTACCTTTTCCCCGCGTGAGATAAAGCAGAAGCTTGCGTCGGTCGTTTTTATCGATGCGCCGCTGCAGGAAACCCTTATCAACGAGATTCCTGACCGCGCGGCTGATGGTGACCTTGTCTATGGCGGTTTTTTCAACCACGTCGCTGGCGGCCAACCCGGGAAAGCGTCCCAGAATCACAATGACCCGCCACTCCGTGACCGAAATGTCGTGATCCTGCTGGTAGCGATCAGCAATGCCCTGGCTGACTGTATTACTCAGCAATGACAAGCGATAGGGCAGGTATTCTTCCAGCATGAATTCAGTCGGATTGACCGCAATTTCCCTGCCAGGCTGACGTTCTGAAAAGTCATTCATAAGAAAGTATTTATTAGATCCTGCTTGAAATTAGTTACAAATGTAACTAAAATATCCGGCCCTTGCAAGTCACGCAGTATTTTGAGTTCGGAGCACTTCAATGAGTGGAAATCAACTGAAAGAACAACCTGTTATCCATGCAGGTGACACACCCCGGGACAATCCGCTTGGTGTCACCGGTTTTGAGTTTGTTGAATACGCTTCACCACAACCTGAGCAACTCCATGCTCTTTTCAGGAATATGGGATTCAGCGCTGTGGCCCGTCACAAGCGGTTCGATATCACTCTTTATCGACAGGGCAATGTCAGTTTCCTGGTTAACGAAGAAGAAGGTTCGTTTGCCAGTCAGTTTGCAAAGGATCATGGCCCTTGCTGCGTGGGATTCTCGTTTCGTGTTGATGACCGGTTTTCGGCACTGAAATCGTGCGTTGAAAAGGGTGCAATAGACATGACAGGTGTCAGGGGTGCAGCGTTGAGCACGCCTGCCATTTCAGGAATCGGGAATTCACTGTTGTACCTGACCGATCTGAATTCAGGCAATCCGTTTGCAGAGGAATATGAGGCCATCGAAGAGGCGGATTTCAGTCCGCAAGGGTTTGGGCTGACTTATATCGATCACCTCACGAACAATGTATTCGATGGCAACATGGACAAGTGGGGTGACTTTTACAGCCGCCTCTTTAATTTTTACGAGGTCAAGTACTTCGACATCAAGGGGCAACAGACCGGACTGCGCTCACGGGCGATGACTTCACCTGATGGAGCCATCAGTATTCCGATTAACGAGTCATCAGAACCCGGCAGCCAGATCAATGAGTACCTGGATCAATACAGGGGCGAGGGCGTGCAACACATAGCCTTGTATACCGAGGACATATACACAACCGTGGAAGCGATGCGCGAGGCCGGGATGAAATTTCTCGACACGCCTGACACTTACTACGAGGTGATTGACCAACGGGTCCCGAAACACGAGGAAGATGTTGGCCGCATGCGCAAGAATCGCATTCTAATTGATGCTGATCCTGAAACGGGCACCCGGCAGCTGTTGCAGATCTTTACCGATGTGAACATCGGTCCGATCTTCTTTGAAATCATCCAGAGAAAAGGTAACAAGGGTTTCGGTGAGGGCAACTTCCAGGCCCTGTTTGAATCGATCGAACTGGACCAAATTCGCCGTGGCGTTCTATAAATCAACGATATTTCAGAACTGGTAAACCAATATGGCCAAGAACTGGATTCAATTACCCCGCACCGAGGGCACTGCTTCGCGGCAGGCTCATGCCGACCTGCCGGAAGGCACGTTTGAGCGCGAAATCGGTCGTGAGGGATTTTTCGGCCCTGCCACCCATATGCATCATCGGCACCCGCCGACCGGGTGGATACATTTCGAAGGGCCAATGCGGCCACGTGCTTTTGATACTACGAAGATGGACCAGGGCAACCCTTCTCCATGGAAAGCACCATTGCTGATGCACAATGCCAGCACCCGCATTCGGGCCTGGACATTGTCAAAAGGCATGGAAACCCTGGCGCGTAACGCGGATGGCGATGAGCTGCTTTTCGTTCATTCCGGAGCGGGGCAACTGTTTTGCGATTATGGCCGAATGAAATTCAGCGAGGGCGATTACATCAGCCTTCCGCGCAGCACCACCTGGCGCATCGAAACCAGTGAAGAAGTCCGGTTGCTTATGATTGAAGCGACCAATTCAGCCTATCAATTACCTGAAAAGGGGCTGGTCGGCCCGCATGCAATATTCGATCCCGCTGTTTTGGATACGCCGGTGATCGACGAGCAGTTCCTGGCGCAGCAGGACGAAAAAGAGTGGACCGTGGAAGTGAAGGCCTCAGGTGAAGTCGGCCGGATCGTTTTCCCTTTCAATCCACTGGATGCGATTGGCTGGCACGGTGACCTTTGCCCGGTGAAAGTGAACTGGCGGGATATCAGGCCGCTGATGAGTCATCGTTATCACCTGCCACCTTCGGCTCACACCACGTTTGTGGCCAACCGTTTCGTGGTCTGCACGTTTGTGCCGAGACCTTTCGAATCCGACCCTGGTGCGCTGAAAGTCCCGTTTTTTCATAACAACGATGATTTCGACGAGGTGATTTTTTATCACCAGGGAAAATTCTTCAGTCGCGACAATATCCACCCGGGAATGATCTCATTTCATCCGCGCGGTTTTACCCATGGGCCGCATCCAAAAGCCCTGGAAAATGCGTTTGAGCAGACGGCGGCCGGAACAGACGAAGTCGCCGTAATGATAGATACCCGCGATCCCCTGATC
>DATFLY010000026.1:0-4967 GCA_035267185.1 Lysobacterales bacterium
ACCGCCGCCGCCGATAAGGCCCAGGATTATTTTGCAAATCTTTCGCCACGAGACATGAGCGATGCCGCCTTACGCTCCAGCGGCAAAGCAATGCGCCAGGTGGGCTTCATCCATAACACGCAGTTCGAGTACGAGCAGGCATTGGCGGCGTTTGAAGCCGCGCTGAAGCTCGATCACGAGCTTCTGGCGCGGGCACCTGACGATACGGATCTGTTGTTCAACCTTGGTCAAAGCGAGTTCTGGGTTGGAAACGTTGCATACGAGCGCAACGAATACTCTCTGGCTATCGAACACATGACAAATTACCTCGATATCTCTCAACGACTCTACGAGCAAGATGCCACCAACGTCGACTGGGTGATGGAGCTGTGCTACGCCCACACCAACCTGGCAGCTGTCCACGAGGCTAACGCGGATGTCACCAGTGCGATGACACATATGAATCGCTCAGTATCACTCAATCGCGAGGCCATCGCGCTGGCACCGGGAGATACGTATCTTGTGCGCGAACTGTCAGACAGCCTTGCATGGCTTGGAACCATTCAACGCACTGCCGGACAATTACAGGCATCATTGGTAAGTCGGAAGGCAAGCCGGGAAGTGATCGGCACCTTGCTTGATTCCGAACCCGATGACGCCACATTGCAGGACCTTACAGCCTATGCCTGGCGCGGTGAAGGATTTGCATTGAGCCTGGTCGGGCATGCGGATGAAGCAATTGTTGCCTACCGCGAAGCGATTTCGCGATTCGACCGGTTGGTTAATCTTGACCCGAGTAATGTCCGCTGGCGACGTGATCGACTTCAGACCACTGCTTCTTTACTGGAAGCAGCTGCAGTGGCAAATCTCGACGAGATTGAAGAAGACGAAAGATTTTTGGACCAGCTCGATTCGTTAGCGCCAACAGCGAATGATGATTTCGGTTCACCCTTGCGGCAGTTGGCGCTCGCGCATGCCCGGGCAGTTACCGCACATCGAAATAATTCCCGATTCCCCGAACGCAGCGCGAAACAGATGGAGATTGCCTTACGTGAAGCGGATGCTGTGCTGAGGGAGAATCCAGACCAGATTGAAATCGCACTGCATCATGCTGACATTTTGTTGTATATCGCAGACAGTGATAATGAGTTAGCCAGTGAGCGCTTGCCCACTGTTGGAAAAGTGATGATTGAACGCAGCCAGGACTCCAGCGACCCTTTGTTGTTATCCACTGCGATCCGATATGCATTGAGAATTGGGCGCCACGAAGAAGTGACTGACTTAAGTGAACGGCTCAGGGCCACCGGTTTCCATTCAGCAAGGCTGGATCATGAAAAATCACGAGGAACTGGAATGGAAATCAATTAAAGGAGTCAGGGCCCTTTTACTTGAGGTTTTCCGCCGATCGCTCATCGCACAATGCGTCGGGCAACAGACGGTTCAATTGCATGGTGCGCGAAATTCCAACATCTAACTGGTAGTCAAACACAGCCTCGGTGCAGGAACGGAAAGTGAGGGTTGCTGTGCCTACCGGAGTTTCCGTCACTTCATCAGGCCCATTGAAGGTGCCACCGGAGACGCTTAGCAATTCCAGTTCTGCTGTGTTTCCAGTGAATGGGCCGATGGCCACCATCCAGCGATGGGTGTTGTCCTGTTCATCCCCGTTGATTCCCTGGTCGGCTTCATAAGTAAACCAGCCCAGGAAAATTTGGCCGCTTGATTCGATGACATCAAGAAACATGCCCTGCCCCAGGGTGTCGAGATTGGTCCAGGCGCCGCTCATTCCTGCATTGATATCCGGTCCGACGATCAATCCCTCCGGATCAATAAACAGTAGACCGGCAGGCTGACTTAATCCGCCTGTCCCAGGGGAACCACCGCTTCGAGGGGTCACAAAATCATCAATGAACGCGCCTGTTTCACCGTCATATCGCTTGACCGAATGGGTGGACCTGGAGGCCACGTAAAGGTGTCCATCCGGACCAAAACGAAGACTGTGTGGGTTGCTCAAACCACCATTGCCGGCGGTTGTGACAAATTCGCGATCGAATTCTCCATTGTCGGCATTGAAACGCAGAATATTATTGGCAGCGCCGTTGGAGACATACAAAAAACCGTCGCTGTGAAAAACCAGGCCCTGCCCACTCAGCAGGCCGCCACTGCCTGCAGCTATAAACTCACCCAGGTATTGCCCATTTTCAGCATCAAACTTATGGACTGCATTGCCGGCTCCGCCCGTTCCCACGATATAGATGTGCCCATCCGGGCCATATTCCATGTATTTGGGTGAGAAACTGCCAACCTGGGTATTGATGAAAATACCCATGGATTGCCCGGTATTACCGTTATACCGGCGAACGTTTGATCTTGTATTGTCCAAAACCAGCATATTGCCCGACTGCTCAAAGAGCACATCGACGAACTGACCCACCCCTTCCAGGACACCGTCCACAAAGTTGTCAACGGAACGGCCGGTCGCCGGATCGACTCGAGTGACGATGGTCTGCGTCGGCAGGTACAACAAACCGTCGGGGCCCTGTCTGACCTGGTGCATGAAATCCATGCCATTCCACAGGTCGCCACGCCAGTCACCGGTTTCGCGATCGTAGTACCGCAACCGGTTATTGAAATCCCCGTTCATACCACTGACGATCAGATCGCCGGAATCAGGAAATACCTGGCAGACATCCGGCTCCATATCCCGATTAATATCTGCGGTTTCACCGTTGATAATTTCATTGATGTCGTCCTTGCCATTGCCATCACAATCCGGGGTGATATCCGGCCTATGCGGGCCGACCAGGTCAGACACTGAAAACGTAACGCCAGGCTGTAAAAACGAAACAGCGCGATCCATTTCACCCTGGGTGAAGTGATTCGCCAGAATTGAACCAGCCGGCCAACTGCCGAGCATGTAGACACTGGTGTCCGGGTCGTAAGGCGGATCACCGGGACATGGCCCAGCCGGCGCACCATAGTAAACACCCGTTCCCGTCGTATTCCCGGGCCATAATTGCGGTGATGCAGGCGTGTCGCAGACCAGGTCACCAGCATTCGCACAATTTGACCCGCTGGTGCATTCGGTGCCAAAAACGGTTTCAAACGGATGGTAAACCTGGAAGATATGCGCCATTTCATGAACCGGCAGGCGCATAAATGATGGCGTTCCAATGGTGTCGTAACGTATCAGAATGCCGCGAAACAGGGATGCCGGGGGTATCCACACGCCTGCAATCTGGGTCCTGATTTTCGGCGTTACAAACCAGTTGATCACCCCGGGTTCCTGGTACTCCCGGAGCATGTCGAAAGCACTGGCAAATGTCGGAAAATCCGCGTAATACTCATCGTTATCGATGTAGATGAGTTGCGGGTCGCGGACATAGACAAAAGGCGTATCACGATATCCATAGTTGATATCCGTCATCATGGCGTCGATCAGCTTTTCGTCAAGGCCGCCACTGCCATCCGATCGGCGCACGACATGAAACCGGGCCACAATTCGGTGAATATTGTCTACCGTTCTTTCAAAAGAGCTGGGGGCACCCGAAGCAGTCGCACTGGTTAGATAGTAATTGGGGAAGTCGGCCGTCGAGGGCGGCTCCCAGGCACATTGGTGAGCACCGTTGATATCAAGTTGAGCGGTTGTATTCCAATCAGCAAATGACGGTACGCTGATACCGGATAGCAACCCGGCAAACACACAAACCTGGAATCGAAATATGACGTGTTTACCCATTGACGGGCCTTCCGCATTCGCAACGATAGATTCAGTTTCAACTGAATCCATGCACGGGCGCTAGTAAAAAGGCGACAACCGTTACTGTAATAAGGGCAGTAATCGAACCTGGGACCAAATGCCTGAAGCATTGGTCAGGAAAATATTGGTTCTCATGAAATCATGAGACCACTGGATGGTGTTTAGATGAAGACAACCTGTTCTACTGACGGTCGGGTAATTCTTTGACTGCATAAACGGCAGACATACTGCCTACCAGCTCTGATTTTTGCGGTGAGTTGCCTGGAAACCAAATGGCCCTCTTTACAGCCGCAATCGAAGCGGTAACGTATGCGCTTTTTGCGGATAGCAGAGGTGTCTACACTATGACAGCGTTTGGGTTCATACCCACATTTCCGCATTAGCTGCTGCCATTCGGAGCCATGTGGCCTTGGCGGTCTATCAGCTGACTTCAATCTGCCTCGAGCCCTGTTTGCCCATTCCCAATAAACCAGGATATGGCAAGTTTCATGAACGACCGTATCCTGATTAACCTCATCCCCAGCCAATGCCCAGATTGGATTACTGAGTCTGATCAGCTTGCGGTGAAGATATGCCTTGCCTGCACACCTCGTCATTCTGTTGCTCCACTGAACCTCTATCTGCTGCGCCATTCCAGGCATTCCAGCAGTTTCGCAAACCATCTGAATCAAGTCGGCAATCTGGTGATGCTCGTTCAATTCAAACTCCTGTCATTATTCGTTGAAATTCGAGGTGAGAATACTACGCAATCGACTTCAGACCTGAAAAGTCATGACCAGAGTTGAACTCATTTCTTTTTCAGGGCCGATCCAGCCCATGGGCGGCCGTTATTTTGTCACAACAAGATGATCCCAGATTCAGTCAGACTCCTAATTTTTTTATACATTGAAGGGTCCGCTTTCGGCCAATAGCGGACATCGTGGCACGCCGAGCGAGGCGAGTTTGGATTACATGCTAACCTGCGATTTTCTGCTCTGACCCCGATTATTTGTCCTTATTCAGTCGATCAACTTCCTTGAGTATTTGCCTGAAAGCATAACCTTGGTCCCGTGGAAGACTCAGGTCACTCCAATAGTAAATTCGCACATCAGGGGTTACGGGATCAACAACATGCAAACCACTCAAATCTTCCCTGTAGATGGCTCGGCTCTCCATTCGAATATCAACATTACGTTCGAACGAAAGAATCTCAGAGACGATAGGAAGGCCAAAATCTGTTGCTAATGGAATT
>DATFLY010000027.1:0-4557 GCA_035267185.1 Lysobacterales bacterium
CATCTCCGAACCAGGGTTCTCTTCATGTAACCAACGCACTTGTTCCCGGAGCTGCAGTACTTGAGCTTCCCTCGATCCGTAGCTTTGGCTACTGATCTCGGTCCAGCCCGTCGTCCTGCTGCACCTGATCTGCGCCATAACCTCAAAAATCAACACCATCTCCGAACCAGGGTTCTCTTCATGTAACCAACGCACTTGTTCCCGGAGCTGCAGTACTTGAGCTTCCCTCGATCCGTAGCTTTGGCTACTGATCTCGGTCCAGCCCGGAAAAGCTTTCCGAACCTGATCCCCGGGATTTTGCTTTTGCCGGTTTGTACTATTCTTCTTCGACGTCACTCAGAGCGGTTGAACACTGCTCACTGATTTTTTCTCTTTCTGCTGACAGGCAGTTGAGAATGGCGCCATCACCTGGCTCAACGTCTGCACAAAAAGTATCGATATCCGCTTCACATTCAGTAGCAATATAAACCATCGCATTCATCGCCTGGTCCAGGGCCAGTGCCATGTCATAAAGCGTGTGCTGGCAACGAGTTGACAACTTGTCTTCATGGGCAAAAAAGCAAGCAGCCAGTCGGCCTTCACCCAGCGTGACCTGGCTGCAGTAGTTTTCAATTTCGACGCCACAACCCTCCATCACGAATTCCAGGGGGTCCTGGTCCGGGTCCTGGGCCTGGACAGACGAACCGGATACTACGAAAACGAGTGCCAATCCGGCGATTCTGAGTTTATTCATGAGCAAAATCCTGTTTAATGGGGGGTAGGTAGCAGCGAATTATCATTGAATGCCAGTTTTGACTCAACTAATGCGTTTGAAAACCACAAAGTGCAGCCACTAACACAACAATTCCTGGATGACTGCCCGCAGGAAGGAGGTTTCCGGCTAAGAGGCTCGGAAATGACCCGAATCGAGGTCTTCGTCGATGCAGCTTTCGCGTTTGCGGTCACTTTGCTCGTGATTTCCTTTGATGCCATCCCGCGCACCTTTGATGAGATGGTGATTGCCATCAAGACCATCCCGGCATTTGTCGCTGCAGTGGTTCAGCTGGTGTGGATCTGGCAGACACACGCCACCTGGTCAAAGCGCTACGGCCTCGATGACGGAGCGACCGTGTGGCTTAGCGCACTGCTTCTGATCGTGATGCTGGTTTACATCTACCCAATGCGCATTCTGCTGGAGGGCGCATTCAACTGGGCCAGCGGAGGTTACCTTCCTTCGTCCTTTGAACTGGCCAACATCGAGGAACTGCGTTTCATGTTTGCCTTTATGGGTGCGGCATTTGGAGCGTTATGCCTGACATTTGTGTTGCTTTATCGATATGCGCTTCGGCAATCGGACACTCTGTTGTTGAATGCCATGGAACAAGGGCGCACAAGAAAAGTCATCAAAATCTGGACCGGCTGCATGTTGATCGGCTTTGCGCTGGTGGCACTGTCGATGCTGTTGCCGCAATCAATCGTTTCGTTTTCCGGGTTTGTACTGGGGCTGATCGGCGTCTGGGTATTCTTTGTCGAGTCTCGTCACAGAAATGCAGAAAAATCTGAGGAACATCAATCGTGACCAAAATTATTGCCATTTCAGGGAGCCTGCGAGTACGCTCATTCAACACTGCCATGCTGGAAGCGGCGCAACGATTATTCCCGGAAAATATCGTAATGGGCTCAATCGAGGAGATTCCGCTTTACAACGAAGACGTCGAGGCAGAACAGGGAATTCCGCCTGCCGTTGACACGCTCAAGAATCTGATCGCTGATGCGAATGGCCTGATGATCGCAACGCCCGAGTACAACAACTCCATGCCAGGTGTGCTGAAAAATGCCACCGACTGGCTGACACGCCCACCCTCGGACATGGCAAGGGTATTCCACGATAAGCCGGTTGCAGTGATGGGAGCCACTCCAGGTGGATTTGGCACTGTGCTGGCCCAGAACTCCCTGTTGCCATTGCTCAGAACACTGAAAACCAGGCCCTGGTTTGAAGGCAGGCTGATGGTCTCCAGGGCCCACACATTGGTTGATGATGAAGGCAGGATTTCCGATGAAGAGGCATTGAAACGCCTGGAACATTTCGTGTCAGGCTTTATCAGTTTTTGTGCAGATTAGTCGCAACCACAAAGCCATTCCTATCCACCACCGTCATCCCGGAAAGTCGAATAGACCCATCGTCATCCCGGAAAGTCGAATAGACACATCGTCATCCGGGAAAGTCGAATAGACACATCGTCATCCCGGAAAGTCGAATAGACACATCGTCATCCCGGAAAGTCGAATAGACTTATCCGGGACCCACCCGCCTTATAAACGAGTGGGTCCCGGATAACCCCGTTGGGATTTCCGGAATGACGTTGCAAAGTGTTCGGACTCGACTTGTGTAAAACAGCGGCAGCGTAATCTCTGCAAACATTCATATCAAAACGCTTTAGTTCTCTCAAACCGCCTGAACCTGGCAAACTCCGAAAACTCCCACGGCCTGAATGCCACGCACAGGCTTGAACCAAGCCTCTCCTCCGCCGGCAAGCCGAGATCACCCTCAACCAGTTGATCCATTTCCTTTGCCAGGCCCGCGATGCGCTCCTGCATATGCAAAATCGACTTGCGCGAGAGCATGCCACTGATAAATTCCATTTTCTCGCCGGGTTCTTCAAATGAACTGGCAAGGAACTCCTTCAGCACACGATCAGCAAAATACCGCTGCACAGGACCATCTTTTCTCCATGTGAAATTTCGGGCAGTTTTCAAACGCACCCGGTCAAACGGCAGAACCTCGACCAGGCCGATCTCCTGGAGGCGAAACATTTGCCGGGTCAGTTCCGGACGCGTGAGGGCATACGTTTCGAGAATTTCCTCGAATTTCCAGTTGTTCAGCAGCAGATGGCTCAGCAACAGAAGTCCGCCGTCAGCCAGTAACTCTGATTCCTGTTCCTCGCTTAACTGGGTTGTTAAAGGCTCATGTTCCCGGCTCATTCGCACCAGGTCGAGAATATCCACATGCAACCAGTCGCAAAGCGCCTCCAGTCGAGAAAGCGACAAGGCCTCCTTTGAAAAAAGCCGCTTGATACTGGCCTCAGACAGGCTCAGGACCTGGGCTGCCTCGGCGTAGGTCCGGCCGCGTGAACGCATCAGCTTCTTGAGTGCGGAATGAATCGAATGCGTCTGATCTGCCATAGGTATTATTTAATGATACTTTATAGATATTTTTACACAACTGATGCAGTTAATGGTTGACCATATAAATACTTATGTCAACAATGCGGTATAGGGAAACCGGGCATTAACCTGAAATTCATCGGATAGACTTGAAATTATGTATATCGGCCTGACCATTGCTGGATTAATACTCGGCCTGTTTATCGCCGCCGGGTCCGACGAACTTTTTGGCGCCCTGAGTGGCGGCGGGCTGGGCTTCTTACTGGCCCATGTCATCAAGCTGGGCCGGAAAACTGAAGAACTCAAAGCAGACCTGGAGTGGCTCAGGCGGCATATCACAACAGGCACGCTTCCGGATAAAGCCACAGTTTCTCAACCGGAACCCGAAGAAACAGCAATCGTCGAGCCAGAGGAAACAACGGCCCCTGCAGAAGCCGAGCCCGAAGAAATCCCCGACTTCAGGGAATTTGAAGCGTCCACGCCACAACCATTACCTGCCAAAGAGAAAACGCCTTCATTCGCCGCGCAGGTTCTCAGCCGCGTCGGGAACTGGTTCACCAGTGGCAACGTACCCGTCAAGGTCGGCGTGGTGCTGTCGTTTATTGGCGTCTCATTCCTTCTGAAATTTGCAATCGACAATCAACTGGTCAGCGTACCCATCGAATTCCGGTTGCTCGGTGTTGCAGCAGCAGCTGTTGTCATGATTGCAGTTGGCTGGCGCTTGCGGCACCGACTCCGAACCTATGGGCTCAGCCTTCAGGGTGGTGGTGTCGGAATCCTGTTCCTGACAATGTTTGCTGCGTTCCGCATCTGGAACCTGATGCCCGCCGGCCTGACATTTGGACTGCTGGTTGTACTGGCAGCACTGACCGGCGCACTGGCTGTCCTTCAGAAAGCTCGTTGGCTGATTATTCTCGGCGCTGTTGGTGGTTTTGCAGCCCCGATTCTTACCTCAACGGGCCAGGGCAGCCATGTGGCCCTGTTCAGCTACTACCTGGTTCTGAATGCCACCATATTAGGTGTTTCCTGGTTCCACGCCTGGCGATCAGTCAACCTGGTGGGCTTTTTCTTCACATTCATCGTTGGCAGCATGTGGGGCTACAACTACTACACGCCCTCATTGTTCACCAGCACCGAGCCATTCCTGATCCTGTTTTTTCTTTTCTACCAGGCAATCGCCATCCTCTATGCCCTCCGCCAGCCTCCCGGAAAGATTGGCCTGGTGGATGGAACACTGGTGTTTGGCACACCAGTCATCGCCTTTGTTTTGCAATCAGGGCTGGTCAGGGATTTCGAATATGGCATGGCGATCAGCGCTGCCGTCCTCGCCGTTTTCTATGCTGTTCTGGCGACCTGGCTGCGCAGGCGCGAAGGGCCATACCTGAAGGTACTGACCGAATCATTCATCGCACT
>DATFLY010000028.1:0-12124 GCA_035267185.1 Lysobacterales bacterium
CGTCCTCGTTTTCCTCCGGGTCGCCATCGGCTGTCAGCAGTTTATCAACCTGCTCAAAAGTGGCAAATACGAAGTTCGGTGATGTAGGTGTCTTGTGGATAATGTGCAACGCAACCAGGCCCCATTCACGCTCGTAATAGCAGTGCTGTATTGGGTCGGAGGTTCCAGCGATATCTTCGTAGTAGCGCACGGTGGTTTTATAAAACCTTCCCGAAGCTGCTTCATCATCAGTCAGCTCGCGGAATCCGCCCTTGATCAGGATGGTGCCATCCGGAAAATCCACTGCGATGCCCGGCAGCACGCTGGGCGTGCCGTTGCCCTGGGATACGGCCTTGAAATTACGCTGGGCCTCACAATAGGTGTGATCGTAACCCTCGTCACCTGAATCGGAAGGACACGGTTGGGGATGCGTGTAAAGCGGATCACCATCAGACTCAAGTGCATCAGGGTCTACAAGATACTTGTAATAGGTTTCATTGCCCTGCGCCAGGAAGCGGATTGCCTGCGGGTAGAAATTAACGTCCGGGTCAATGTCCGTGGGCGCAACGCCTGCAAACATCGTATTGAGTCCAATCTGGGTGGTTTCATCCAGGTTGATCAGTGCAGGCGAGTCAACCGGCGTTTGGTCTGGACAAGCCTGAACGATACCGCCGTTAATGACGTCGTCAGGGTTATATTGGTAAACCGGAGGCAAAGTAGAATAGCCAAAGTCTTCTGCCGTTGTATCGTATCCGGAAGGATCACCCGTACCCGGCAGAATTTCTGCCTTGTGGCGGTAGGTGTGCCAGACAAGCGGACCGTCATAATCCGGATCTCCAAATGGCAATGTCGTATCCGGGACATCACGTAAACCATCAGTGGTCAGTGCCGGCCAGTTGAGGGCAATGAACTGATCCCAGGCAAACTTTGCTGCATCATCAACATCAGCGTCCACCGCGCCACCAACGATATCGGTCGGAACGACAGGTGAGACCTGAACCTGGAAAGAAGCGGCAAAAGCCACCGGTATTGAAGGTGCAATCACTAACGCCGCTGTCAAAACTGCGGCAGGAAGATTGCGTTTGGTCTTTGTTTTCATGAAATCCCCCAGGGGCTCGTCATTTAATAAATTTCGGCTAATGCCGAAGCACACGATAATTCCTACATATCCCTCCCGGCAAGTATAGACAAGTTCGACTGCTCCTGTCTTTCAGCGCGTCGCGGGGGCTATACCATCGTTCCATCAATTCATATCTCATCATGCACCATCCGCATGACAGAATAATGGCCCTGGCCAGCTGTATTCAATTGAATTTTGATCAGTCTGTCTGTTACCAGGTCGTCGCTTTTAAAAACGACTCAAATTCCACGAACGCCGCATCATTCGCAAAATCAATGCACGCGGTAACCGCTTGTGCAGGCAGGTCAAAGGCAGGAAGGTTTCCATCAACACCTGAAACACCGCGAACCAGGGGTCCTTGATCATTCAGATCCAGAGTCGCGATGAGTTGCGCAGGAACCTCGGAGAGGCTGCCGCCATGCTCAGAACCGTGGTCGATGCAAGGATTGTCTTCTGCATTGTAGGGCTGTTCTGTTGGATTGCCTCCATCATCGATTGGATAGTTCTCGCTCCAGGCTGGCGAAGGACATTGCTGAATGTAAGCCAGCGCCGGCTTGCAATCGAACAGTTCCGGCTCGATTGCGGCAACCACCGCGTACTGATCAAACGGCCCCTGGTCTGTGCCAAAGATTCCGCTCCAGAATTCGTTGCGCGGCCCGGCTGCATCAAGCAACCATTCGAAGCTTTGCTGATCCCTGGGCTTTGAGGTTGGCGGCCCCGGATAGGAATCTGCAGTAAAAGGAATCAGTGACTCAGCCTGGGAAGTCTGACCAGTGAGACTGAAGGTCATGAGTCGAACGGGAACGTTGTGACGCGCAGCGCCAGCCATCATCAGCGCGCCGCCCACAGGGTCCATACGAAAGTTGAAGTCGTTGACCACCAGGTCATTGATTCGAACTGATTCTCCTTCCAGTCGGGAGGCAATGGCAATGATCTCGTTGATTTTGCGCAAAACGTTTCGTTTTGAGGTTTGCAGCAGGCAGGCAACATCAGTCATTGGGCCCAGGGCCAGGACCGTGACGGCCTGACGGCTTTTGCGAATGGTATTGCGCATGTGCAGGACGGCTGCATTTTCACAGGCCATCCTGAATGAACCATCGGCACCAGCCACCGGAACCTGTGATCCATCAAACAGGTAAGGAACATCATGCAGCACCTGGTTAACCGGTCCCGATGCGCCTGGAACTACAGGCAAATTCCGGCGTTTTTTCAGATCCCTGACAATATAGTTCGCAACGCTCATTTCTGCCGCCAGGCTGGCATTTCCATAGGTTGGATACACACCCAACAGCTTCAATTCGCGATTTCTGTCCAGGTTCAGTGCCATTGCCAGCGCCAGCCCGTCATCCATATCCTGCGGCACAACATTGGCATCCATGCTCCAGGGGCTGGTCAGGCTGATATTCACCGGTGTCAGGCTTTTGCCACCATGGGTATCGATCAACCCGAGCGAGACATCGGTGGAAATGACAATCGGCAGGATTCGCGGATTGGGATGGTCATCTTTCCTGGCAAGAACGGAGGCCGGCAGCGTCATCCCAACGGTGATGATGGTCACGAGGCAAAATCTGAAAAACGAGGGCATAGAGATTTCCCAAAAATTAAGTGCTTGAGTTAAAAGTCTAGCGGAAACGGTTGGATCACGAACTGCACCAACATTACTGGCTTCGTGCCAGCACCAGCTCGACCCTTAGTCCTGGCGAGTTATCCGTCAAACGAATTTGTGCTTCATGCAAATCAGCGATGGCTCGTACCAGACTGAGGCCAAGCCCGTTGCCCGGAGTGGAACGGCTGTCATCAACGCGATAAAACCTCTGGAATACCTTTTCGCGAAGCTCGGCCGGTATGCCTGGACCCTGGTCAGCAACCGCAAGCTGCACAGTGTCGGCGTCCGATTCGGCGGACAAATGTATCGTTCCCCCGGAGGGCGTGTACTTGACTGCGTTATCAACCAGGTTAGCGACCGCCTGGAACAACAGATTGCGATCTGCCTGTACCGTGAGTCCTGTTTCCGCCGCAACTTCCAACACCTGACCTGCTTCTTCCGCTGAAGGTCCGTAGAGCTCCCCGACATCTCTAAGCAACTCATCGACCTGAACATCGGTGAACGCGCTGCGTCTGCTCTTGGATTCGATGCGGGCGATGCGCAGGAGCGCCTTGAAGGTCGACATCAACTCCTCGGCCTCGCCCGTGGCTTGTTCCAGTGCCCGGGCCGCTTCTGACGAATCTGCATCACGCGCTTCTTCCAGACGGTGTTGCAGTCGGGTCAGAGGCTTGCGCAGGTCATGCGCGACATTATTCGAAATTTCCTGGTTGGTGATCATCAGGGCCTGGATGCGGTCCAGCATCTCGTTGAGATTGATCGCTAGCTGATCGAAATCATCATTGCTGCCGTCAATGGGAACGCGTTGATCAAGCTCGCCCTGCATGATTTTTCGGGCGGTTTTGTTGAGCCTTTCAAGACGCCCGGTCACCCGGGAGCTGACAAAAACACCAATTCCCAGTGCCAGAACGATGGTGATTCCCAGACCCCAAAGCAGAGCTTCGAGAATCAATCGATGCACATGATTCCGGGTACCAACATCCCTGCCGACAAGAAATTGAATCTGGCCGGGCAGGCTGACGGTCATCGCCCTGGCCGGACGAGTTTCTTTTTCATAATCCCACTCATCCAGCAAAAAATCGGTAAAGCCGTTTTCATCAAAGGGCGTCGATGGCCATTCGTCCAGGTTGCCTGCCAGAAACTGCCCAGGGCCGCGGGTCAGCATATACACCCATTCACCGTCGGGATGTTGGGCGACATGTTCCGAGATGTTACTGATCAGCCCGGCTTCGCCATCACGCTCATAGTCCTCAATCAACTCCTGCATTTCCGAACCAAGGATTGCATCCAGCTGGCGATCCATGAAGCCCACGGTCGTGAAATAGATGAAAGCCAGAACCAGAAGGACAGCAAAAATAAACGCAAACCCGTAGAGCAGCGCTATCCGCAGGGAAGAACTTCGCCAGACAGCAGCGCGTATCAAGACTGCTCCGTATCCCGAATCACGTAGCCTGCGCCACGGATGGTATGTAACAAGGGCTTGTCGAAATCCCGATCGATCTTGGCCCGCAAACGGCTGATGTGAACATCAATGACATTGGTCTGGGGATCGAAATGATAGTCCCAGACCCCTTCAAGTAACATGGTTCGGGTCACAACCTGCCCGGCATGGCGCATCAGGAAATCCAACAGACGATACTCGCGCGGCTGTAGTGCAATCTCCTTACCCGCGCGGGTGACACGTCTGGCCAGCACATCCACAACCAGGTCGGCCACCTTTAACTCCGTCACCGTCGCCTCAGATCCACCACGCCGGAGTAGTGCCTCCACACGGGCATGGAGTTCAGAAAATGCGAATGGTTTGGCCAGGTAATCATCGCTGCCGGCCCTGAGGCCTTCGACGCGATCATCCACCTCGCCAAGTGCGCTGAGTATTAAAACAGGGGTATCGTTGCCGCTGGCCCGCAGGGTGCGAAGGATGCTGAGGCCATCGAGGCCGGGAAGCATGCGGTCGATGATCAGGACATCGTAGTCTTCTGTTGAAGCCAGCAACAAGCCATCACGACCATCACTTTGATGGTCAATGTTCACCCCGAGTTCGCCAAACGCCTTCTTGATGTAGGCGGCTACCTCAGCATCATCTTCAATTACCAGAACTCGCACTAAAGCTCCGCTGGCCACGCCAGCACCCAGATCAGTCAGCAAAGTATACCGCGCCAGCACTACACCCGACCTGGCCCATCGGCAACCTTACCAATCTGTAATGTCTCCGAATCCTTCCGGAAAGGCTGGCTCCCAAATACTGCACCTGTCGTCGGGAAAAACAGTGAAACCGACATCACCTTCAACCAGGAGCAAACATCATGAAAACAATTACCAGGATCAAGGAATCGAAAGTTCGCAAAGCAGTACTTACCGGCATCATCGCAATCACGGGCTCAGCCAGTGCTTTCGCCGCCGCGCCTGAAGCGCCCACCATCGATTGGGTCGAAGCTTCGGTGTCTACCACCAAATTCAACGACGTCATTGAGGTGAACGCCGGATGGTCAAGCGACGCTTTTGAAGACGTCTACAGCGTTCAGTACCGGGTTGACGGAAAACCTGTGAAGAGCCATGAAGTCAAGGACGGCCAGACTTTCGGCGATATCGACCTGCAGGTAAATACTGAAGAAGACTTCGATCTCACCATTGCCCTGTGCAATGCCGAAGGCTGTACCGAATCAGAAACTGCAAACATTTCCATTTCTGATACCGGGCAGGTTGATGTGATTTTCGAATCGGTATCTGCACCTGGTGCGGAAAGGGATCCGTCTTTCGGACACATTGCAAGCCCAACGGATGCACTGCAAGACATCCTCAATCCGCAGTTTGAGCTCATGAACACCAGCACCGGATTTCTTGCTGACCTTGCATCAGTGGCAGGCAAAGCGGTATTAAGTGGTGTGCTTCGTGGCAGTTCCGATGTCGCAATTCAGGCCTTGTTAAAGCACCTCGGCCTGGCCGGAGATGACTTTGGCGCTCAGCTTGATGACATGCAGAACAGCCTGGATTCGCTCAATGGCAAAATCGCATCCCTGACCACCGCGATCCAGAATCTCAACGATGAGGTCACCTGGCAGGGATTTCTGACGCAACACCTGGACGCCAACAGTGCCGTCAACAAGATCTACTCCAACTACGAAGATGTCGTGGGTTGGATTGCATCTGGCCAAATGCCGGACACCGGTGGCTGGAACGATGCGCGCACTGCAGTCAGGCAAGCCGTTACCGATCTGGCAGGCTCCAGGACCAACCAGGGTGGTGGCATCGTAGATGTCCGGGATGGCGCAATTTATCAACTGATGGATGCCATCCCACAGAACGTCACATCGACACAGAGCTACTGGCCAATCATCGATGAATATCGTGATTATTACAGAACGGCCATTGCATTCGGCTACCTGACGCTGGACATGATTGCCAGGGAGTATGACAGCACCGGAACCACCGAGGTCATGGCAAACAACGCATTGGAAGCCGGCCAGATGTCAGTACTCAACATGTACAGCTACGGCATTTCGCCCGAGCTGCCCATGTCCGGAACTGATGTTTTTGATTTCATTCACCTTCGGGGCAAGACCGTGGGGTGGACAAACGCGGAAGCAGCCGATCTGGATGATCTGACCAACAGGAAGACTGCTGGCGTGGGCCTGCGCGATGAGTTCTTTGACATCCAGGAACAGTATCGGATGGAGCATCACGATAACCAGACACTGGAAAATTTCCTGAAGTCTTCGAACATCGAGACCAGGTATGTTTACGATGGATCGGGCGGTTATCAGCAAACAGGCTGGCAAGTGACGCAGCTCACAACTGGCAAGCCGCATCTGGGCATTGCACCCACCTATAAGCTCCTTCCCCGGACTGTGCAGATCAAGGACAATTCCTGGGTTGAGAGCAATTCACCCTTGTGCGGTCCTTCAACCCTGGCAATCTGTGGTGGCGTGTTTGACGATGTCATCGCCACGTGGGATGAATCGGATATTCTGCCTCTGATCAACGAAAGGAAGGCGGCCATCGCTGCAAACGGTGGGTTCAAAATGCAGAATGGCAGTTTCGTGCACACGCATTATGGCCTGGTCGATCTGACCAATCGCATGAACCACGCCGGACACTCCGCGGAGCTTGACGAAGACCTGGTGCGTCTGGCCGCATTTGGCGACGGTGCAGCCGTGCTTACAACCGGTTCGCTCCCCGGGGTTGCTGAAGGCAGCGAGTGCATTGGCTTGCCAGAAACTGCATTACGCTTGATGGAGGTGGAAGACTACCACCTGCGCTGGCAGCCCGATGGCAATCTCACGTTGCGCCGCAATGCGGACAACAAACTGAAGTGGGTTGCGAAGACCCGAAACAATGCTGACCGCCTGTGCTGGCAGTCAAACGGCAACCTCGTGATTTACAACGGCACCGAAGTGACATTTGAGACTGATACTTCAGATGATGCGTTCGGCGGATACGGTGGTCGGGTGTTGAAACTGCACCAGGACGGTGCCTTGCAGATTGTCAACGAACTGGATGACGTCATCTGGTGGAAAGGCACCATGTAATTAATCACAACAGGAGGTAAACCAAACGCCCATCGGTGAGCAATATTCACCGGTGGGCGTTTTTATTGCTCAGGAGTCTTCGGCATCGAATAACGTGTATCTTGGCCTGGAAAATGCACTGAAAAAGCTGGCGGCTAAAGACCAAATTGCCATGATAGAAACTTCCATTCACTGGATTCCGGACGCCTACTGGCTGCGTCATCACCAACACGCCATCGGCGTCCTGGCCGGCACCATTCTGGCAATCAAGCAGATCCCCTACATCGTCTCAATCGTTATCGGACGGACCCGCCCCAACCGCACAAGCTGGGCCATCTGGACAACCCTGGGCGCACTGGCCCTGGCCGCATATATTCAGACCGGAGAGACAGATGACCTCTGGATACCAATAGCATTGGTCGTCACAACATTGACCGTCACCCTGCTGGCTATTCGATACGGCTCTGTTGGTGACGGCAGGCTTGACCGACGGGTGCTGATCTTTGCGGGCGCTGCCATGATGGTTTGGTTCATCAGCGGTTCGGCTGCGCTTGGACTGGCCATGATTCTTATCGCGGATATGGTTGGTACCCTACCGACGCTGCGTCAATCATACTTACAGCCGGACAGTGAGTATTTACCCGCCTGGTGGGCGTCATTACTGGGCTATACGATCAACCTGTTTGCCGTTGAACACTGGTCAGTGTTTCACGCCTCATATCCGGTATACCTGGTGTTATGGAGCCTGTGCATCATTGCCGCAATCCTGATCGGACGTAGACGGCAGCGAAAGCTGAATGTTGCTGACCAGCCCTGACCGAGTCCCCGAGTCATGTCCATGACCATCACGATCTTGTACAGTGCCGCAACGCTGTCCGCTCGGATGCGTCCGCAACGGCGTCGGCTCCTGATTTCGACACTTCGTATCTTTCATCACGTCGCCTTTGGCCTGCTTCCCTGACGCATACGGTATTAGAAAGCCCCGGACTTACCGTTCATAACACTGATGGTCCGAAAATCACCGATCCACAATCTTTAAAGCGTTTGAAAACGAGTCACTGTGATGAACAGCAAACCCGGGGCTTTCGAAAACACGCAAAACAGACTTCCCTGTCCGCTCGGATGCGTCCGCAACGGCGTCGGCTCCTGATTTCGACACCTCGTATCTTTCATCACGTCGCCTTAGGCCTGCGTCCCTGACGCATACGGTATTAGAAAGCCCAGGGTTCACTGTTCTGGAAGGTGCGTGCGGTCGGTTTGAAGATTGCTTAAAAGAAGATTGTTTTCTTCAACCCTGTCCTCGTAACCGGCTTCATCTTCCAGAACTACAATTGACCGCCGCCAGCTTCTCTCAGCGCTCTCCACATCACCAGTGGCAAGAAACGCCTTGCCCATATTCAACAGGGTGACGCCCACATTGGGGTGATCAGGGCCCAGGGTCGGCTCCCAGTTGCTCAGGGCACTTTGGTAAAGGGGCAAAGCCTCTTCGGGCTGTCCTTGTTCGACCAGTAGCCGGGCGAGATTGTGATAGGCATATCCCAACTCCCAGTGCGGCTCTTCGGTTGTAGCCATCCGTCTGGCAAGCACTTCACGTGATATCGTCTCCGCTTCTTCGAGGCTGCCCTGGCGACGTAGCGCAACTGCAAGCGAACCGCGGGTGACCAGCAAATCCGGATCGTTTGGTCCATGGATCACTTCACCCAACCTGATTACTTCTCGATAGGTTTCCACTGCGGCATCGTTCTGACCAAGTCGACTCTGCAACCATGCAAGATTATGCAAAGCCGTAAGTGTCCGTTTGTCCCGCTCGCCGGCATGCTGCATCAGGCGGTTTACTGCCCCCCGCTTCCATGGTTCAGCTTCCTCGTAACGCCCCTGCCCCGAAATGGCGGTTCCCAGGCGATCCATGGCCTCGCCGACCGCAGCTTCATCAAGAGGATCGGCCGCCTCGCGGATGGAAAGAGATTGTCGTGCCAGCGACTCCGCGGCTTCCAGGTTGCCGCGGTTTTCCTCGAGTAGCGACAGGTCGTGTAACACTGCCGAGACTGCCGGATGCGTTTCGGAAAGAGTTTCGGTCTGAACTTCTCGCGCATGGCTGAGTATTTCAAAGGCAATGTCATTCTCACCCAATGACAGGTAGATAGAGCCCAGCTCACTCAAGAGCTGACCCTGGACTTCCGGGTGATCCGCCAGCTCGTCGATACGCGCCCTGCCCGCTTCCAGGATTTCTCGAACCCCGTATTTTTCACCACTGGTCTGCCGCGGGTCTGATGCAGCGAACATCTCTCGCAAAAACTCGATGACCGCCGCGCTTTTATTTGCCTCTATTCGAGTCTGTTCCAGTGCACGGCGAGCTTCAGCCGCGGACAGCAATGCCATGACCAGTGCCCCAATCACAGCGAAGATCGCAATACCAGCAGTGACCGACTCCCAGCGATGCCGGGAAAGAAATTTTTTGATCCTGTAGCTGCGGCTGTCCGGCTGTGCACGCACAGGCAGACCGTCCAGGTAATTTTGAATATCAACCGCCAGGGCACGTGCAGAGGAATACCGGCGTACGGGCTCCTTGGCCAGCGATTTCAGGATGATGGTATCGAGATCACCTCTGAGGCTTCGAGCCCAGGGAATATCAGACTGGCTCCCGGCTTCAACACTTGGGGAAGTCGGCATGGTCTGGCAGATTTGCCTGATCACCTCATCGTGAGCAGTGCCCTGAAAATCGAACGCACGCGTGCCACTGAGCAGCTCGTAAAGCAGCAAACCCAGTGCATAAACGTCGGTTGCGGTTGTCAGTGGTTCTCCCCTGACCTGCTCGGGAGCGGCAAACTCAGGCGTCATGAGTGGCGTTTGCGTCTCAGCCAGTGCCGATTCTTCAGAAAGCGCTGTTGCAATGCCGAAATCCAGCAACTTCACCTGGCCCGATTCTGAAACCAGGATGTTGGCTGGCTTGATGTCCCGATGGATCAGCAGATTTTGATGGGCAAACTGCACCGCTTCGCAAACCGTCAGGAACAAGTTCAGTCGTTCCTCAAGATCCAGGCCGTGATCCGTGCAATATTCATTGATGGGTTTGCCGTCGACATATTCCATGACGAGGAAGGGACGACCGCCATCAGCGAGCTGATCACCGTCCCATATTCCCCCATCGATGAGGCGTGCAATATTGGGATGTTCGAGACGCGCCAGGATCTGACGTTCTTCAAGAAACCGGGCCCGTCGTTCGGCTGTATCGATGAACCGATGCGCCAGTTTGATTGCGACAGTCTGGTCAAAATCACCCTCGTCCCGGCGCGCCTGGAACACTTCGCCCATGCCGCCTCGGGCAATCTTGCGAACTATGCGATAACGGCCAATACGCTGCTCATTTTCAATGTCTGCCCCGAGGCTGGCATCCAGCCAGGCGCCAGCCTTGTCCACCGCGCCTTTTCCCAGAAACTCGTTGGCCTTGGTATCTGCAGCCAGGAGACTTTCAACTTCAGCCCGTAAACCAGCATCATGGCAGTTTTGATCCAGCCACCTGGTTTGCTCTGTTTCGGACCAGTCCCAGATCTTGTCCAGAATCTCACACGCGGCATCAAGACTGGGCTCTGGTCCGGCGCCTGAGGTGTGTGGCTTTTTTTCGCTCACGTTGAAGTGGGAAATGAAGGCTGACTCATTTCGCGGTGCAACCAGGCACGTGCAACCCGCCAGTCCCGCTTCACGGTCCTGGGAGAAATTGATACAGCTTCAGCCGTTTCTTCCACTGTCAAACCGGCAAAAAAGCGGCACTCCACTACTTTTGCCAGGCGCTGGTTCTGCGCCTGCAAACGATTCAGCGCCTCGTCAAGAGACAGCAGCTCGGCACTGACTTCATCTATGGATACGCGATTTTCATCCAGTTCGAAATGGGTAACTCCGGAGCCCCTTTTTTGCGCCCCACGGCGGCGAGCCTCTGAAATCATGATATGGCGCATGGCTTGTGCAGCCACGGCAAAGAAATGCCCACGATTCTCGCTTGGGAAATTCGGCGTGTCGACAATTTTCAGATAGGCCTCGTGCACCAGGGCGGTGGTCGAAATGGTCCTGGGGCCATATTCCTTTCGCATCTGGCGATGGGCCATCGAGCGCAACTGTTCATAAACCACGGGCGCAAGCTGCTCCAGCGCTTCTTTGTCGCCTGATCCTGCTGCTTTCAGTAACCCCGTTACATCCATGTCCATCACTCCTGTGGGGAGTGTGTCATAGGCGAGCCAGCACACTCAAGAGCCCAGACAACGAAGTTCGCGGCACGGGCGTATCCGTCGTATTAATTCGCACCGTCCTGCGCAGGAATAACACAGGTTTTTGACCAGGGAGCGAGTGGCGAGAACAGAAAGTAGACTTGACCTTACAATTATTGATATCGGAAGTCATCGAGACATGGATGTCCCGGACTTAACACCCCCTTCAACCCACTCCATCCAACCTTACGAAACGGTAATGTTCTCGCATTCTTTCGGAAAGGTGGACTCCTCAATACTGCACCTGTCGTCGAGATCAAGGGTGAAATCGACATCAGATAAAACAGGAGTCCAATTCATGAAAAAACACACGAAAAATCCAGGAAAGCACCATCGTCGGCCCGTGGTTTCCGGAATATCTATACTTCCCACGTCGGCCGATGCCCCTGGTAAATCGCAGGATGCTCAAAAGGTTGTGAAGTCATTTCTGCTTTTACCAGCAGCGATCACCTTTGCCGTCAGCGGAATGTGGACTGGGCCTTTGCAGGCACACGGCACCATGCACACACCAGCCAGCCGGATCTGGTTGTGCCGATTTGCAGATAACCCGGAAAATCCCCAGGATCCGGCCTGTGCAGCTGCTGTGACTGCTGCCGGGTCATCGCAATTTCTTTATGACTGGGCAGGCGTTCGCCAGGGTGATGCCAATGGGCAGCAC